>JBLMYG010000126.1:0-2677 GCA_050258155.1 Acidithiobacillales bacterium | reverse complement strand
ATCAACTCCCCGAAGGTCGCCAAGTGCGTCGAGACGGGCGAGACGAAGGAGATCCTCGAGGAGATCGAGACCTCCGTCGCGTACTACCGGATGCAGTCGATGAACCAGTCCCTGATCGCGCTGCTCGTGAACGGCGTCACCGACATCGAGGCTGCGATGAAGCTCACGGGCGACCCCGAGGACCTCTCCCTGAAGCTGCGGAAGCTCTTCCCGAGGATCGAGGAGCGCTTCCGAGGAGGCATCATGGCGCCTTCCCCGAACGACTTCGCCGCCATCACGGAGCTGCTCGACATCAAGCGCCTCTACGAGGAACAGGAGGAGAAGTTCAAGCTGCGCCTCGCCGAGAAGGACGACCTGATCGCCCAGCTCGAGGCCGACATCCAGGAGCGTGACCGCCAGCTTCAGGCGCGCCTCCAGCAGGGCGCCGAGGTCGAGGGAGAGATCCAACGCGTCCGGCAGGAGGCCGAACGGGCGCGCGCCGAGATGGGCGGCAAGATCGCCCAGCTCAACGAGCGGATCAAGGAGCTGAACCAGCGCCTGCTCGTCGCCACCGGAGGCGTTCCGGCCGCCGCCCCGCCTGCGCAGACGGGCGGGGGGTTCTTCAAGCGCTGAGGCTCCGAACAGTCAGCGCCGGCCGAGCCAGCCACGGCGGAGGCGTACGGCTTCCCGCCCCGCCGCCCCGTCCGGAGCGATCTCGTACGTGAAGAGCCGCCGCGCCCCGAGGGCGACCCGAATCGTCCGAAGGCGCCCGCGGCGGAAGAGCGTCACGTCGACGTGCGCCCCCGGGTTCCCGTCCCGCTCGATCCGTTTCAGCTCGTCTTCGTCGGCTCTCACGCCGGAGATCGCCACGAGCTCGTCCCCCGCGTTGATCCCCGAGTCGGAGGCCGCGCGGCCGGCGTAAACCTCCTCCACCACGAGCCCCCCCTTCTCTTTCTTCGTCTTCCAGCCGAAGTCAACCGCCCGGCGCGGGCGGGGGGGAATCTTCCCGTCCGCGTCCTTTTCGGGCTTCTCGCGAAGGACGAGGCCGAAGGGGCGGAGGAGGCGTTCGAACGGGGGCGTCTCGACGCCGCGGACGAAGCGTTCGAAGAAGAGAGCGAGGCTCCGGCCGGCGGCCTCCGAGGCGATCCGTTCGATCTCCGCCGGCGGGTAAGGCCGGCCCTTCGATCCGTACCGGCGCCAGAGCCGCCCCATCAAGTCGTCCAGCGACCGTCGGCCCCGGGTCGCCCGCCGGATCGTCAGGTCGAGCGCCCAGGCAACCAGGCAGCCCCGGCGGTAGTAGCTCTCGGCCACGTTCGGGGAGTTTTCGTCGGGGCGATAGTGCCTGATCCAGGCGTCGAACGAAGCGTCCTCGGCGCTCTGGACTCGGGCGCCGGGCGTCTCCCGGTGAGCCTTCAGGCGCTTTCCCAGCTCCTCGAAGAGGTGCTCCGGCTCCATGAGACCGGCGCGGAGGGGAAGGAGCTCCTCGTAATACGACGTGATCCCCTCCATCGCCCAGAGGTCGCGCGTGTAGACCTCCTTCGTGTAGTCGAAGGGGCCGAGGGCTCCGGGCCGGATCCTTTTCACGTTCCAGGCGTGGAACAGCTCGTGGGCGAAGAGCCGGAGGTTTCCGCGGTACGACGAGCCGGGACGGAAGCTGAACGGCTCGATCCCGACGGACTGCGATGCCCGGTGCTCCAGACCTCCGCCGGCCCCCGGCGCCAGGTGGACGAGGAAGAGGTAGCGGTCGTACGGCAGCTCTCCGAAGAGCCGTGCTCCCTCCCTCACGAGCGCAGCGAGGTCGCGGACGAGGCGCGCCGGATCCTCGTTTCCTTCGCCCCAGATCGCCAGCTCGTGAGGGACGCCGAGGGCGCGGAAGAAAAACACTCGGTGTGTTCCGCACTCGAAGGGAGAATCGACGAGCTCGTCGTAGTCGGCCGCCCGGAAGGCGCCGCCGGACCCCGGGAGCGCGATCGAGACCCGCCAGCCGGCCGGCAGCTCGAACCGGAGGCGCTGCGGCTCGTCCTTCCTCCCCTCGACGTAGAAGAAGAGGTTGGCTCCGTTTCCGTACCCGTGCGAGGCGTCGAGGTGCGACGTCCGGACGGAGAGTTCGTGGGCGAAGACGCGGTAGCGGACGGTGAACGGCCCGGCCGAGGGGTCGTCGACGAGACCGACCCTCCACCGGTTCTTCTCGACCTTCAGGGCCCTCGCCGGCATTCCGGTGGGTCCTTCGACGGCGAGGTCGCGAACGTTGCGGGAAAACTCCCGCACGAGGTACGAGCCGGGAGTCCAAACGGGAAGGACGAGGTCGAAGCGGGAGGTCGGCGACGCGAACGGTGCGATCTGCATCGTGATCTCGTAAAGATGCGTCTCGGGCCGGGGCATCGCGACGGTGAAGGTCGTCGCCCGGGGCGCTCTCGTCATGGCAGCCGTCTTCCGCGCGCGGGGGACATGGACGGATCCTAGCCGAGCGGCGTCGTCAAGGCCCCGAGAGGAACGCCTCCACGCGACGGACAAACGCCAGCGGCCTCTCGGTCGGCGGGACGTGCCCGCAGCGCGAGAGGATCTCGAGGTGCGCCTGCGGAAGCGCCGTGGCGAGGCGCCGACCCGTTGCGAGCGGGAAGATCCGGTCGTGGTCGCCCCAGAGGACGAGCGTCGGGTGACGGATGCGCGACAGGTCGCCCGGCGTCAGAGCGTCCTC
>JBLMYG010000125.1:0-3925 GCA_050258155.1 Acidithiobacillales bacterium | reverse complement strand
GGATCCGAACCCGCCGGACTCTCGCCGGCACCGTGAAACCACCGTGCTTCTGATAGAAGCAGGGCTTCGACGTCCCATCGGGGCACCTCACGAGCGTGAGCGGGCGGCCGGTGAGGTGCGGCAGCATCCGGCGCGCGATCCGAGCGTAGTAACGGGCCAGCCCGAGCTTCGTGAGGCCCGCATCCGGCTCGATGACGCGGTCGGGATGGGTGATCCTCACTCCCGCGACGGACGGGGCCTCGGGGGCGCGCCTGCTCACCTTCGCTCCTTCTCGTGTCGGAGACGTGGCGCCTGCTCTGCTCATTCAACGACCGGTAGCGTCGCCATCCCCGCCGCGCGGGCCTCGCGGAGCATGATCTCGTCGAGGGCGCGGGCGAGGTCGGGACTCGGTGGGCGCGACGGGGACGTGGCGAGCCGGCGCTCGACCTCCATCGCAGCCTCCTCGTGCGCCCAGCGGGCGCCCCGACTTTCCCAGTCACCGTACGTGTCCCTCGCCACGAGCGGCGACGGGACGGTGATTTCCTCCCGCCAGTGCTTCCGGGTGTGGGGGTGCGACAGGAACTCGGCCGACTCGACGACCTGCCGGATGAGGCCGGCGGCGTCGTCCTCGCGCCGCTCGATGCCACGGACCAAGCGGAGCGCCATGCCGCAGGCGTCGTGGTCCAGGAGGAGCTTCTCGAACGACTGGCAGATCTCGAAGTCGAGCATGCCGGGACCCGAGACGACATTGATTCCGGCCAGCGCAGCGAGGATCGTCCCGACGCCCGACTCGAGCCCCGCCTGATAGTCGGGGCACTTGGAATCCGAGAGTCCCATGTAGGCGTGCGTGGGGAGGCCGAGGCGTTTCCCCGCCTGCGAGGCGGCGAGGTTGATCATCATCGTCTCCACGGCCCCCATCGGCGTCGTCCCGTGGCGCATGTCCATCGCCGCCGGTGAGCCGCCCCAGATCAGCGGCGCGCCGGGAGCGGCGAGCTGGTGGATGACGACGCCGCTCAGGTTCTCCGCGGTCTGCTGCACGGCCGCCTCGCGGAGGGTGACCGGAGAGGTGGCTCCGGCCAGGGGCATCGAGACGAGCTCGGCGGGGATCCCCGACCGGGCGCAGTCGACGAGGGCCTGCCCGGTCAGGTCGCTCCACTTGAGCGGAGGGCTCGGGCAGCAATCGAATATGGCGAGCGGGCGGCGCCGAAGCTCCGCGTCGCCTCCGCGGACGGCGAGGAGGAGCTCGCGCATCGGGGCGAAGCCGTCCTTCCGGAACGTGCCGGTGACGACCGGCTTCACGGCGTTCTTCAGGATCAGGTAGAGCCGGTACCGGTCGGCGATCTCGCCGGGCACGTCGCCCGGGGTGAGCGCCGTCGACTGGGCGGCGTAGTTGGGAAGTCCGTCCACCAGCCGGGCAAACCGGACGACGTCGCCGGTCTCGATCGCCCGGCGGCGGCCCTTCCCGGCGTCGAAGAGGTGGATGGCCGCCGAGCCCGGGTCGAAGTGGACGCGGTTGCCACCGAGGTCCATGGCGGGGGCGCCGTCCCGGCCGAAGAGCCTGATCCGCGGCGCAGCCGTCGCGAGCGCAATCCTGACCATCCTCTCCGGAATATTGAAGCGGCCGCCATTCTCCGCGGCCCCTCCGTTCCGGAGAAGGAGCTGCGCGTCCCTGTTCTCGACGAGGACCCCGGTCCCGGAGAGGACGTCGATCGCGTCGCGGATGACGCTCTCGACCTCGCGGCGGGAGAGCAGGCTCGTCGTGGGTCTTCGTCTCGGTGCCATCGGATCGTCACCTTTCGGAACGCTCGTCGGAGCCGCGCCCTGGGGTCCTTCGGTAGCGGCAGTTCGGAAGGCGGCACGTGTCGCAGCCGGAGAGGCCCGATCTCGGTGCCCGCCGCGCGCCGAGCCAGAGGGCGAAGGAGATCGACTTGCGCGGGACCATCATCATCGACGGATTCAGTGTCACGCCGAGCGCCTCGTGAGGGAGGCGCTCGAAGAGGGACTTCTGGGCCGAGAGGGGCCAGCGGCCGTAGCCGGGGCTGATCCGGCAGGCCGCGTCCTCCTCCGTGCCGGCCCTGCCGCCGAGAATCCGGGCGCTGAGGCGGCGGGCGGCTTCCTCGGCCGCCGCGCTTCCGGCGGCGTCCAGAAGGAGGGCCCGCGCCGCTTTCCCCTCGTCGAGAAGCTCCGTGACGCGCCGCTCGAGCCCCGCCCCGATGGTCACGAGGCCGAGGACGAGGCCGTCGGCCTCCTCCGCGGGGAGGCCGACCTCGCCTGCCGACGAGACCGGCAGCGTCACGAAGACGCCGCGCCCGGCCGCCAGCCGCCTGGCTTCCCGAAGGGAGTCACGATAGAGGCGCTGGAGGCGCCCTGCGGGGCGCCGTCCTATCGGGTAGCCGAGAAAATGGAGCACGTCAAACTCCGGAACGGAGAGCCGGAGCGCGGAGACGATCACAGGAGGCGTGGCCGGGCTGTCGGCGGTCCGAGGCCCCGGACGGCGTCGCGTCATGGCAGGCTCCCCTTCGATTCCAGGAACTTTCGAAGCGCCCGGATGAAACGAGGGTCGGTTCCACAGCAGCCGCCGACCAGCTCGACACCGAGGGAGGCGATGCCGGCCATCTCCTCTGCGAATTCCTCGGGCTCTTGCGAGTAGAAGACCGAGCCGTCCCGCCTTCCCGGCTGCCCGGCATTCGGCTGGACGACGAGCGGCAGGTCCACGGCACCCCGTGCCTCCTCGGCCAGCGGCCGCATGTCGGCGCCCGTGAGCGTGCAGTTCGCCCCGACGGCGTCGGCGCCTCCTGCCGCCAGAGCTCGGAGCGACGCCACGAGCGGGTCCCCCATGATCGTGAAGAAGCCGCGCTTCTTCCGCTCGAAGGTGAGCGAGACCAGCACGGGCAGAAGGGGCGCGCTCTCCTTGAGCGCCTCGAGCGCGACGAGGGCCTCGTCGAGGTCCGTCATCGTCTCGACGTGAAGAGCGTCCGGCCCGGCCGCGGCGAGGGCCCGCCCCTGACGGACGAAGGCTTCCTTCCACCACTTCAGGCTCCCCGTCCCGACGGGCGGGAGGTACTCCCCCGTCGGGCCGACGTCCGCGAGGACGAAGCGGGCCCGCGACTCGCGGGCCAGGCGCACGGCCGCGGAATTGATCTCTTCACATCTTTCGGCGAGAGAGAAACGCGAGAGCCGTACCGGGTTCGCCCCGAAGGTCGCCGCGTGAACGGCCTCGCTTCCCGCCTCGACGTAGTCGGCGTGCGCGCAGCGGACCTCGTCGGCCTTGTCGAGGACCCAGGTCTCCGGCGCCGCCCCCGCCGGAAGCCCCCGCGCGATGAGCAGGCTGCCGAGGCCTCCGTCGAGGAGGGTCGTCTCGCGGCGGCGCAGGCGCTGGGCGAAGGCGCTCACGTCCCTTTGCGCCCGATCAGGCTCGACGGGAGGCGTCCACAAGCGCTTCCGCAACCTTGACGGCGCGCAGGGCGTTCTCCGCCCAGGCCGCGCCGATCTCCGCCGCCCAGGCCGACGTCGTGGGCGCACCGCCCACCAGGAGCCGGGGCTGCCTGGGAAGCCCCAGGCGCGGGAGGGCGTCGGAGATGGCCTTCTGCACCGGCATCGTGGTCGTGAGAAGAGCCGAGGTCGCGATGATGTCGGCACCGTTCTCCTTCGCCCGCGCCAGGAAGCGGTCGACGGAGACGTCGCTCCCGAGATCCTCCACCTCGAAGCCGGCCGCCGAAAGGAGCGTCGCGACGAGCGTCTTCCCGATGTCGTGGAGATCTCCATGGACGGTCCCGATGACGACCCTCCCCTTCCAGGACTCACCTCCGCGACGCTGCCGGAGGGCCGGCTGCAGGACGGACATGGCGGCCTTCATCGCCTCGGCCCCCTGGACCAGCTCGGGAAGGAAATACTCTCCTTCCTCCCAGAGGTCGCCGACCTTCCGGATCCCGGCCGCGAATCCCTG
>JBLMYG010000124.1:0-37786 GCA_050258155.1 Acidithiobacillales bacterium | reverse complement strand
GCTCGCCTCGGAAGGGCTCGTCCGGCGCCTCGGGCCCGTCGCCACCGGCTCCGGGGCGGGGCGGACGAAGCGCCGCCGCGAGGAATACGACGACCGGCTGGCGTGGGAGCTGGCCGTCATCCGGAAGATGGGGCTCGCGAGCTACTTCCTCATCGTCTGGGACTTCATACGGTTCGCCCGCGACAGCGGAATCCCGGTCGGTCCGGGGCGGGGGAGCGCGGCCGGCTCCCTCGTCGCCTGGTCGCTCGGCATCACGGAGGTCGATCCGCTCGCGTACGGCCTTCTCTTCGAGCGGTTCCTGAACCCCGATCGGGTCTCGATGCCCGACATCGACGTCGATCTCTGCGAGCGGCGGCGTGGAGAGGTCATCGACTACGTTCGCCAGAAGTACGGGAGGGAGAACGTCGGCCAGATCATCACCTTCAACTCGATGAAGGCGCGGGCCGTCATCCGCGACGTGGGGCGCGTCCTCGAGGTGCCGCTCCCGGAGGTGAACCGGCTCTGCGGGATGATCCCGGCCAGCCCGGGAAAGCCCGTGACGCTGGCGGAGGCGCGGCGAAGCGTGAGGGAGCTGTCGGACGCGCTCCAGGGGAGCGAGACCTACCGGCACCTCTTCGACGTGGCGGAGCGCCTGGAAGGGGTCTCGCGGCACGCCGGCGTCCACGCGGCCGGGATCCTCATCGCGCCGCGGCCGCTCGTCGAGTACCTGCCGCTCTACCGGAACAACAACGAGGAGATCACGACGCAGTTCGAGATGAAGTCCGTCGACCGGATGGGCCTCCTGAAGATGGACTTCCTCGGGCTGATCACGCTGACGATCCTCGACGACGCGCTCCGGTTCGTCGAGAAGAGGACGGGGGCAAGGCCCGACCTCACGACGATCCCCCTCGACGACCTGGAGGTCTACCGGCTCTTCTCCGAGGGGCGGACGGACGGCGTCTTCCAGTTCGAGTCGTCGGGAATGCGCGACCTCCTCCGGCGGGCGAGGCCCGAGGCCTTCGAGGACCTCTGCGCACTCAACGCCCTCTACCGGCCCGGCGCTCTCGACGCGGGGACCGTGGAGACCTACATCGAGCGGCGGCGCGGCAAGCCCTACGAGGACCCGCTGCCGCAGCTCACGCCGATCCTCCGGGAGACGCACGGAATCCTCGTCTACCAGGAGCAGGTGATGCTTGCGGCGCAGGCGGTGGCCGGCTACTCGCCGGGAGAGGCGGACAAGCTCCGGAAGGCGATCGGCAAGAAGGACGAGGCGCTGCTGTCGGCCGAAGGGGAGAAGTTCCTCCGGAAGGCGGTCGCCGCCGGGACGCCCCGGAAGAAGGCCGAGCAGCTCTGGGCGCTCATCCTCCCCTTCGGCCGGTACGGCTTCAACAAGTCGCATTCGGTCGTCTACGCGCTTCTCGCCTACCGGACCGCGTGGATGAAGGTCCATTACCCGGTGGAGTTCCTCGCGGCGACCCTCACGGCGAACTCGGGGAAGTCCGACGACGTCGTGAGGTACGTCGCGACCTGCCGCGAGATGAAGATCAACGTCCTGCCCCCCGACGTGAACGCCTCCGATCTCTCCTTCACGCCCGACGGCGGCGCCATCCGCTTCGGCCTCGGCGCCGTGAAGGGGGTGGGGGAGGGTGCCGTCGCCTCCATCCTGGAGGCGAGGTCCGCGGACGGGCCGTTCCGGTCGCTGACCGATTTCTGCGCGCGGGTCGACCTCCGCCTCGCCAACAGGAAGGTCGTGGAGGCGCTCGTCAAGTCGGGGTCCTTCGACTCGCTCGGGAAGAGCCGGGCAGCCCTGCTCGCGGGCCTTCCGGCCGCGATGGAGCTGGCCGCCGCGCATCGCGAGGCGCAGGCCTCGTCGCAGAGCGTCCTCTTCGAGGTGGCGCCCGAGGCGTCGCTCGAGGACCGGTTCCCGGACCTCCCCGAGGCCCCGGCCGAGGAGAGGATCCGGCACGAGAAGGAGTCGCTCGGCTTCTACATCACCGGCCACCCGCTCGCCCGGTACGTGGAAGAGATCCGCCTCTTCGGCGACGTCACGGCCGCCACGGCGCACGAGCGCCTGGATCAGCAGATCCGGATCATCGGCCTCGTCGCCACGCTGAAGAAGACCCAGATAAAGAAGGGACAGAACGAAGGGAAGGTGATGGCCAAGGCGACGCTCGAGGATCTCACGGGGAGCGTACCGGTCACCATCTTCGCGAGTCTTCTCGAGAAGGTCGGCGGCTGGCTCGAGACCGGCCGTCCGGTTCGCGTCACAGGCACGGTCCGTTCGGCATTCGCCCCGGGAGCGCCCGCGCCGGACGAGGGCGAGGGGGGTCCCGTCCCCGTGGAGATCATCGCGCGCGAGATCGAGCAGCTGGAGGGGCTGCGGGAGCAGAGCGCGCGCGAGGTCTTTCTCGTCGCCGCGATTCCGGAGACGCTCGACGAGACCTTCGCCGGCGTGAAGGAGCTGCTCGAGGCGTCGCCCGGGAGCGTCCCGGTCACGTTCGAGCTCCGCCGGGCGGGCCATTTCGAGGCCCGCGTGAAGCTGGGCCCCCGCTACGCGGTGCGCCCGACGCCGGAGCTGACGGCGCGGCTCGAGAGCCTCCTCGGCCCCCGGTCGGTCCGCTACCGGTGCCCTGCACCGTAGGATCCGGCGAGGACGGGGGCATTCCTTGGAGAGCGGGCCCGCTCCGGTTCTGGCGGCCGCCGGCCGCGCCGCGGAGGCAGCCCGGGTTCACCTCTACCTCGTCGGCGGGGCCGTACGGGATCTTCTCCTCGGCCGCTCGCCGGAGGACGTCGACCTCGCGGCCGAGACGTCGGTCGACGGCGCCCTGCTTCTTGCGGAACAGCTGGGGGCCCTTCCGGGATGGCGGCTCCGAAGTGCCCACCGTTGTTTCGGAACGGCCTCGCTCGAGACGCCGGGAGGCCTCCGCGTGGACCTGGCCGCGACGCGGACGGAGAGCTATCCGCGGCCGGCTGCGCTTCCCGTCGTGGCGGCCGGGGCTTCGATTGGCGAGGACCTCGGGCGCCGCGACTTCACGATCCACGCCATGGCCCGGCGCCTTGCAGCCAGCGGAGCCGCCGGGCCTCTTCTCGACCCGTTCGGCGGGAAGGAGGACGTCGTGCGGCGCGTCGTGCGTCTCCTTCACGCGCGCTCCCTGGCGGACGACCCGACGAGAGCTCTCCGGGCCGTTCGGTATGCGGCCCGGCTCGGGTTCCGGGTGGACAGGGGATTCCGCCCGGCTCTGGCGCTGGCACGAGCCGAGCGGGCGTTTGAGGCGCTCAGCGGCGACCGCCTCCGGCGCGGGCTCGAAGAGGTTCTGGGGGAGAATGATCTCGGAAGGGCGACGGCGCTGCTGCTGGACCTCGGCCTTCTCGACGACATCTGTCCCGGCTGGGGGGACGGCCTGCAAAGAGAGATTTCTCTGAAAGGAAGAGAGAGAACGACGAACGAAGAACCGACAGGCCACATCCTGGCGAACCGGTGGTTCTCGCTCCTGGCCGGTCTTTCACCTTCTGGGAAAATGTCCGTGGCGGATCGCCTGAAGTTCCCTCGCACCCTCCGCCGAGCCGTGCGGATCCCCCTCAGATGATCTTGAGCCGGGCGACCGCCCTGCTCGTCGTCTGGCTCGCCTGGGCGCTGGCACCACGAGCGGCGCAGGCCGAGGAGCGCTCCGGTCCGACGCCGGTGCCCGAAGCGACGCCTCCCCCGGAGCCGGTCGTTCGGGAGACGCCGCCGCCCGGCTTTCGTCGCGTCACCGGGGAGCCGACGGCGACCCCGACCCCGACGCCTCTCGTCCGGCCGAAGCTCGTCGCTGCGCTCGAGTCCCGGGAAGGTCCGGACACCGAGCGTGTCGCCTTCTTCGACGACGGGACTCTCGTCCTCGTCCGGACGTACAAAAGGCGCCCTGTTCTTCGCCGGAAAGAGCTGAGCGGCTCCGAGGTGGACCTGTACCGGAAGGTCTGCGCCGAGGCGCTCCTCGTCCCGGCGACATGGGCCGTTCGGGAGCGCGCCTTCTCCGACGTCGCGAAAGTCATCCGGGTGGAGGTCGCCCGCCCGGAGGGGGGGAGCCGCATCTTCGAGACCGACGACCTGACCCAGCTGCCCCTCGCGGTCGGTCGGGCGAAGGCGGCGCTCGAGGACCTTCGCTCCCGCTTCTACCAGACCGACACGAAGGAGACCAACTGGGATCCGAAGGGGGTCCGCGAGGGAGACTATCTCCGACACCGCTCCGACGGCTCGTGGTACGTGGTGGTCCGCGACGATTCCTTCGAGCCGAGTCTCGAGGTGGAGGAGGCCGGAGGCCTGAGGAACCGGATGCTCCTGCTCCGCGAGCAGCTCCCGAAGCTCTTCGAGAACCCGGCCGATGCGGGTCCCCCCCCGATTCCGACTCCCGAGCGGTGAGGAGCGCCTGGTGCTGCGGATCACGGGCGGACGCTGCCGCGGGCGAAGGCTCGAGGTTCCCCGCGGCGTGAGGCCCACGACGGAGCTGGCCCGGAAGGCCGCCTTCGACATCCTCGGAAGCCGGATCGCCGGCGCCTCGGTGCTCGACGCCTGTGCGGGATCGGGGGCCTTCGGGCTGGAGGCGCTCTCGCGGGGGGCCGTCCATGCGACGTTCGTGGAGAGGGAGCCCCGCCAAGGGCAGATCCTTCGAAGGAACATCGAGGCGCTCGGCGTCCGCGAGCAGACGACCGTGGTGCATCGGACGGTGGCGGGCTACGCGTCCCTGGCCGGAGCCGGCTCTTCTCCCGGGCGCTTCGATCTCGTCTTCTACGATCCCCCTTTCGAAGAATCTTCCTTCGAGGACCTGCCTCTGCTCCTCGGCCTCCTCGCGGGAGGCGGGACGCTCGTCCACGAGCGGGGCGACGACCTGATCCCCGACGTGGGGCGCGCGCCGGACGACCTCCGCCGGTACGGCCGGACCCGCCTCCTCTTCTACGTCGAAGGGTGAGGGCGTGGCCGCCGGAGGCTGCTGGTAAACTCCGCCGTCTGCTGCGGGGCCGGCGGGCTCCACGAGAGGAAGCATGGCGAAAAACCGAACGTTCTTCACGTCCGAGTCGGTCACCGAGGGTCACCCCGACAAGATCGCGGACCAGATCTCGGACGCGATTCTCGACGCCATCCTGGCCGACGATCCGGTCGGCCGGGTCGCCTGCGAGACGCTGGTGACGACGGGGCTCGCGCTGATCGCGGGGGAGATCACCACGAAGACGTGGGTGGACATTCCGTCGATCGTCCGGCAGACGATCCGCGAGGTCGGCTACACGCGCGCCAAGTACGGCTTCGACTACGAGACGTGCGCGGTCATCTCGACGATCGACAAGCAGTCGCCCGACATCGCGCAGGGCGTCGACACGGGGGGCGCGGGCGACCAGGGGCTCATGTTCGGATACGCCGTCCGCGAGACGGAGGAGCTGATGCCCCTGCCGATCACCCTCGCGCACCGCCTCACGATGCGCCTCGCGGAGGCGCGGAAGACGCACGCCCTGGAGTGGCTGCGCCCGGACGGGAAGAGCCAGGTGACGGTCGAGTACGAGGGGCCCCGGCCGCTCCGCGTGGAGGCCGTCGTCGTCTCGACGCAGCACGCCGAGTCCGTCCCCACGCCGGAGCTCCGCGAGGCCGTCGTGGAGGAGATCATCAAGCCCGTCGTCCCGAAGGGGATGATCGACGCGGGAACCAAGTTCCACATCAACCCGACGGGACGCTTCGTCATCGGCGGCCCGCAGGGGGACACGGGTCTGACGGGCCGGAAGATTATCGTCGACACGTACGGAGGGAGCGGGCGGCACGGCGGCGGCTCGTTCTCGGGAAAGGACCCGACGAAGGTGGACCGGTCGGCGTCCTACATGGCGCGACACGTCGCGAAGAACCTCGTCGCGGCGGGCCTCGCAGACCGCGTGGAGGTGCAGCTCGCGTACGCCATCGGGGTGGCGGATCCCGTCTCGGTCCACGTGGAGACGTTTGGAACCGAGAGGGTGGACCCGGCCACGCTTCCCGCCCTCGTCCGCGAGCACTTCCAGCTGACGCCCCGCGGGATCATTTCGACCCTCGACCTGCAGAGGCCGATCTACAAGAGAACGGCGGCGTACGGGCATTTCGGCCGGCGGCTCCCCGAGTTCACCTGGGAGGAGACCGGCAAGGCGGAAGCGCTCGCTGCGGCCGCCGGCCTCGCGGCCCCGGCGAAGGCCTGAGACGCCGTCGCATGACGTCCTTCGCCCGAGCCTCGGCCCTTCCCGCCCACGACGTCAAGGACCTCGCCCTCGCCCCGGGGGGAAAGCTGCGGATCGAGTGGGCCGACCGCTCGATGCCGGTTCTGGCGCAGATCCGGGAGCGCTTCGCCCGGGAAAGGCCGCTCGCAGGAGTCCGCCTCTCCGCCTGCCTTCACGTCACGACGGAGACGGGGAACCTCGCCCGGACGCTGAAGGCGGGGGGGGCCGAGCTGGTCCTCTGCGCCTCGAACCCGCTCTCGACGCAGGACGACGTGGCGGCGTCGCTGGTCGTCGACCACGGCATCTCGGTCTTCGCCGTCAAGGGAGAGGACCACGCCACCTACTACGACCACATCCGGGCCGCGCTCGCCGTGAAGCCGAACCTGACGATGGACGACGGCGCCGACCTCGTCTCCTCCCTCCTCTTCATCGCCCTCGGGAAAGAGGAGAAGCTGGAGCCGTCTCTCGCCGCGTGGGCGACGGGCCTGGCCGCGGCCGAGAGGGCGTCCCTCGTCGCCGCCGTTCTCGGCGGCACGGAGGAGACGACGACAGGCGTCCACAGGCTCAAGGCGATGGAGAGGGAGGGGGTCCTCCGCTTCCCGGTCCTCGCCGTGAACGATGCGGAGACGAAGCATTTCTTCGACAACCGCTACGGGACGGGGCAGTCGACGATGGACGGCATCATCCGGGCGACGAACCTCCTCGTGGCGGGGCTCAACCTCGTCGTGGCGGGCTACGGCTGGTGCGGAAAGGGGGTCTCGATGCGGGCCCGGGGGCTGGGCGCGAACGTCATCGTCACCGAGGTCAGCCCGGTGAGGGCGATGGAAGCCGCCATGGACGGCTACCGCGTCCTCCCGATGTCCGAGGCCGCGCGGATCGGTGACGCCTTCGTCACGGTCACGGGCAACAAGGGAGTTCTCCGCGACGAGCATTTCGCCCTGATGAAGTCCGGGGCGGTCGTTGCGAACTCGGGACACTTCAACGTCGAGATCGACATTCCCGCCCTCGAGAAGAGGGCGGTGTCGCGGCGGACGATCCGGGAGTTCGTCGAGGAGTTCCGCCTGAAGGACGGACGTTCCATCTTCCTTTTGGGAGACGGCCGCCTCATCAACCTCGCGGCGGCGGAGGGGCATCCCGCCTCGGTCATGGACATGTCGTTCGCGAACCAGGCCCTCGGCGCCGAGTACATGGTGAAGAACCACGGGACGCTCGGCCGGAAGGTCCACCCGATCCCCCCGGAAATCGACCTCGAGATCGCCGCGTTGAAGCTGGCCTCGATGGGGATCGCCATCGACGTCCTGACGCCCGAGCAGGAGCGATATCTCCGGGGGTGGGAAGAGGGGACCTGACGGGCTCCGCTCAGGTCTGGACGCCGGCGATGCCCCAGGCCGCTCCGAGCGCGAAGAGGACGTCCGCCGACCAGGCCGCGGCGACGGGAGGAAGGGCGCCCCCTTCCCCGAGCTTCAGGAAGAGGCCGCTCGCGAAGAAGTAGGCGAGCCCGAGAATGATCGCCGCGCCGACGCCCGCCACGGCCCCCCGGCGTCCGAACCGGAACGCGAGCGGAAGGCCGACCAGCGTCAGTAGGAGAACCGACACCGCGCTGGCAGGCTTCTCCTGAAGGCTGGTGGCCAGTTCCGACACGTCCCCGCCGGCCCTACGGCGCGCCGCGATGAAACGGGCCAGCTGTGCCAGCGTCATCTGGCGAGGATTCGCCTTGATGGCGGCGAGGCTCTCCGACGCCTCGGGCGCCGCAAGAAGAAAGCGGCCCGGGGGAGCGAGAAAGAGGGAATCGGAGCCCCCGCTGAAGCTCCGGATCCAGCCGCCTTCCGCCAGGATCCCCTGTCCCGGCAGCACCTGCGCCCGCGCAGCGGCCGCCCGGAGCCGGACCCGGAACGTCGCCGGGTCGACCTCGAGCATCTGGAGCCCGGCGACGGCCCGCGTTCGCGGGTCGTAGGCGTCCGCCGCGAAGAACCGGCCGCCCTGCCCGCGGACCCAACCGGTGGCGAGGGACGCCGGCGGAGGCGCGACCCCTTTCAGGCGCGCCTTGAGCAGGGCCGATTCCGCGCTCGCCCCCGGCACGACCCGTTCGGCGAGCAGGAACAGGACCACGCCCGCCACGGCCGCCAGAAGAAGGAGGGGAGCCGTCAGCCGGTAGAGCGACACGCCGCTGGAGAGAAAAGCCGTCGCCTCCGAGGAACGGACGAGCGCGGCCACGGTGATCAGCGCGGCCACGAGGAACGCGAAGGGGAGGACGTCGACGAGGATCGGAGGCAGGAGAGCCTCGTAGTAGGCGACGAGGAGGTGCCCCGGCGGCTTCACCTTCGCCAGGTCGTCGGCGAACTCGAGGTAATCGATCAGGACGTAGACCGCGACGAACGAGGAGAGGACGAGGCCGAAGACGCGAAGGAACCGGCCGGCCACGTAGCGGTCGAGGAGGCGGCCGAACCGGCGAGCAGGGCGGGCCGGCCGCAGCGGGAAGCTGTCGCCCTCCGCCGGAAGAGCTCTCGCCGCCGGGCCCGTGCGCACCTCGCGGCGGCCCTTGCCAAGGAAGGAGGGTCGGCGGAGCTGGCCGAACAGCGGCCGGTCGCGCCGCACACGGCGGAGGGCCGTCAGCCCGAGGAGCGCCAGGAGCAGATCCGGCAGCCACATGGCGAGCGCCGGCGGGAGGCGCCCGTCGATGGCGCGGGCCTCGCCGAGGGCGAGAAGCACGTAGTAGCCGAGGACGATCAGAACCGACACGGCAAAACCCGCGGCGCGCCCCCCACGTCGGGTCGCGAGGCCCAGAGGGAGCCCGAGGAGGCCGAAGACGAGAGCGGCCGCCGGGAGCGCGAACTTCTTGTGGATCTCGACCCAGGCGAGGCGCCTCTCGACCGCGCTCCGCGCGGTGACCCGTGCCGTCCTGAGAAGCTCGCCGAGCCGCTGCTCCCTCAGGAGCTTTTCCCGGGGGCGGCCCGTCACGCTCGACCGGCGGCCGCCGGTGTCCTGGAGAAGATACCGGACCGTTCCGAACGAGACGTCGTATTTTCGCGGGTCGGCTCCGACGTGGTGGCTCGTGGCATCGTCGAGACGGAGCCAGAGGCGCCCCTCTACCTCGTCGATCTGCAGTTGGCCCTGGGGGGCCAGCGTCAAGCGCTCGCCGTCCGCGTCGGGCGAACGGTCGACGACGAAGAGACCCGTCAGAGTCCGCCGGTCGGGCGCCGCACCCTCGACGTAGATGCTCTTCCCGGCGAACTCCGGGCTGAAGACTCCGGGCGAGATCCGCTGGGCCACGGCGAACGTCATGAGGCGAAGCCTCATTTCGGAGAGCCTCCGATTGCCCAGAGGCACGGCCTCGAGCATGAGCACGCCGGTCAGCAGGGTGATACCCACCGCCAGGACCGTCACCGGGCGGTAAAGCCGCATCAGGTCGACTCCTGATGCCCGCAGCGCCACGACCTCCGAGTCGGCGCTGAGCCGGCCGAAAGCGATCAGGAGACCGAGGAGAAACGAAACCGGGAGGGTCAGGACGACGATGTTCGGGATCGAGAAGGCGAGGATCCGCCCCATGTCCGCGAGCGGGTCGGGGCTCTGCACGATCAGATCCGAGAAGAGGACCAGGCCGCGCACGAGCATGAAGCCGGTGTACCCGAGGAAGCCGACCAGCGTCGGCGCGGCGATCTCACGGACGAGATAGCGGTCCAGCCGGGTCAACATGGCCACGCCCGATCTTAGCCTCCACTGGGCCGCCGGGTCGCAGACTGAATGTCCGATAAGATTTATTATGTTAAATTCTGCGGACGCCCTCCCGAATGACATTCGGCGGCCCGTCTACGCCGGGCCTTCAGGAACTTATTCCAAGACGAGAAACCGAAGGAAACAGGTCGTAGCCCTCGGCTGGCCGCGCGGTCAAGGGCGCGCGGAGCGCGCGGCGAAGCGGTCACCGACCCTTGACAGCGGCCGGCCGAGAGCAGATTGGCTTCTTGCGGCGGCTGCATAGCAGCCGCCGGTCACAGGGCCAGCTTCCTCATCTTTCCTCTAAGAAGGGCTTTTCTTCGGAGTCTTTGGGGTCTTTGGCTTCAGGAATCGGCCGGAGGCCTCGAGGTCGATCTCGCCGTGTTCGATCCTCTTCGCGATCTCGCGGATGGCGGTCAGAATGTCTTCCTTCCGCTGCCCCTTCCCGAGAAAGACGAGGCTGATTCGGTAGCGGCCGTCCTCGGGGGCAAAGTCGAGTGCGTAAGTCTTCCGGAGAGGGGCGCCGCGCCCCTTCTTCTGCGGATGGGCGTCCTCGCGCTTGGCGTCGCGCAGCGTGTCGCGGGTGATCTGGCCTCCTTCGGACCAGTCCCGGACCGCCGCGAGCATCATCTCCTCCGAGCGAAGGCGCCCGAGCTCCAGAAGGAAGGACTTCGAGGAAATGTCGGCGCGCCGACATTCCTCCTTGACGGCTTCCGGGAGCCGTCCGATGGCGAGCGCCTCGGTGACGGTGACCCTCGACTTGCCAACCGCTTCGGCGATCTGCTCATGCGTGTAGTCGAACCGTTCGCGGAGCGCACGATAGCCGTCCGCCTCCTCGAAGGGCGTCAGGTCCTTTCGCTGAAGGTTCTCCACGAGAGCGACCTCCAGGAGCTCGCTGTCGGTCACCTCCATCTCGATGCACGGGATCTCGGCGAGGCCGGCCTCGAGCGCGGCCCGGAAGCGCCGTTCTCCGGAGATGATCGTGTAGCGGCCGTCGTCACGAGGACGAACGAGGATCGGCTCGAGGACGCCGCGGGCCGCGATGGACTTCGTCAGCTCCTCGAGATCCCCGAGGGAGCTTCTCGGCTGGTCGGGATTCGCCTCGATGAGATGGATCGCGATCCGGCGGCCGACCGGAAGCTCGTCGGCCCTGGCGAGCTGCTCCACGAAATGGGCGTCGTGACGCATCCGTGATGACTCGGGAAGTCCTCGTCTCCTAGACACGGGCAAGAATCTCCTCTGTGAGGCTGTAGTACTCCATCGCCCCGGACGACCTCGGAGCGAAACTGAAGATCGTTTCCCGGTAGGCGGGAGACTCCTCCAGCCGGATCGACTTGGAGATCGTCGTCCGGAAGAGCTTCCCCTTGAAGACCTCCTCGATCTGTCTCCGGATGTCCCGGCCCAGGGTGGTCCGCTTGTCGTGCAGCGTGATGACGATGCCGACGATCTGGAGGTTCGGGTTGGGCCGGCTCTTGATCTTCTCGATCGTCTCCAGCAGGTCGTCGGTCCCTTCGAGGGCGAAGTACGACGACTGGATCGGGATCAGGATGTGGCTCGACGCGACGAGTGCGTTCACCGTCAGGATGCCGAGGGTCGGGGGCGTGTCGATGACGATGGCATCGTAGGCGGGCGAAGAGCCGTCGCGGCCCTGCAGCTTGTCCTTCAGGCGAAAGAGTCCGTCGATCTCCCCCACGAGCTTCGACTCGACTTTCGCCACGGCGATTCGAGAGGGCGCGATGCTGAGGCGCGAGATGGCCGTGTCGCGGACGACCGCATCGAGCGGCGTGGCCGGGTCGGTGAGGACGTCGTACATCGACTTCCCGATCGTCCGGCGGTCGAGAAACGACATCGTGGAGTTGGCCTGGGGATCGAGGTCGATGAGGAGCGTACGGAGCTTCTTTTGCGCGAGCGCGGCCGAGACGTTGATGGCCGTCGTGGTCTTTCCGACGCCCCCCTTCTGATTTGCGATGGTGATGATCATCGGAGCGAGGCGCCGATGATATTCACGGGAGGTCCGCGCCGGCAAGCCGAAACTGCGCCATCCCTCGGCACACCGCTCACATCTTGTATTTTCCGAGCGAGTCGGGATCGACCTCCTCGAGCCACTTCCGGAGACGCGCGCTACTCCGTCCGTCGGGTGTCTCGTCGTTGCGCCGGCTCTTCTCGAGAACCGCTTCCTCGACGAAGACCGGAGCGTTCGTCCGAAGCGCAAGCGCAATGGCGTCGGACGGGCGGCTGTCGACGAGCAGCTCCTTGTCGGCCACCCGGAGATGGATCTGGGCGTAGAAGGTGTTTTCCTCGAGAGCGTTGATCACGACCCGGAGAACGTCGCCCTCGATCTTCTCGATGACGTTCTTCAGGAGGTCGTGCGTCATCGGCCGGGGCGTGGTGACGCCTTCCATCTGGAGAGCGATCGCGTTGGCCTCGAAGAGCCCGACCCAGATCGGGAGAAGGTTTTCCTCTGCGTCGTCCCGGAGGATGACCACGGGCATGTTCGCGATCGGGTCGACGATCAGCGCTTTGACACCCATTCTTACCGTCACGGCGAACCCCTTCCGTAGAACAATCTAGGGGCGCCTCCTGACAATTTCAAGGAAGCCGGTGGCCAAGACTCACTCTTTTCTACGCTAAATTACTAAGAATCAATAGCTTAGAGGCAAGAATGAGATTGGATCTCAAATGAGCGCGGCCGCCTCATCGCCCTGCTGCTCCTGCGCTCCGGAGCGAGGGTCGACGCGGAGAAGACGTCCTCGTAGCGAGTTGGGGAATCCTCTCTCCACGAGAACCGACGCGATGGTTCCGGGCGGCAGCGGTTCGGCGCCTTCGATGTTGGTGACGCGGTTGCACGCGGTCCGGCCCGAGGCGAGACGCCCGCGCCGGTCGCGTCCTTCGACCAGGACCTCGACGGTGCGTCCTTCGAACTCGCGATGGAGCTCCCGCTGAATCTCCTGCTGCCGCTCCAGAAGCCGCGCGAGGCGGGCCGACGCGACGCTCGGAGCGACGTCGCTCGTCCATCGGGCGGCGGCTGTGCCGGGCCGCGGCGAATACGCGAAGGCGAAGAGCTGCGCGAAGCGGACCTCTTCGACGAGCGCAAGCGTTTCCTCGAACTGTACGTCCGTCTCCCCCGGGAAGCCGACGATGACGTCGGAGGAGAGCGCGAGGTCGGGCACCGCGAGGCGAAGCTCCGCGACGAGGGACAGGTAGTCCGCCCGCGTGTACTGGCGCTTCATGCGGCGGAGGACGGCGTCGGAGCCGCTCTGGACGGGAAGGTGGAGGGCCGGACAGACGGCGGGCGATCCGGCCATCGCGCGAATCAGCTTCGACGTGAAGTTGCGCGGATGAGAGGTCACGAAGCGGAGGCGCCGGAGTCCCGGAAGGTCCGCGACCGCCTCCAGGAGGTCGGCGAAGTCGCGGCCGGAGGCGGGGTCCCGGTAGGCGTTCACCGTCTGGCCGAGGAGCTCGATCTCCACGACGCCCTCCGCGAGGAGCTCCCGGCTTTCCTCGACGACATCGTCGAAATGCCGGTTCCTTTCCCGGCCCCGCGTCAGCGGCACGACGCAGAAGGTGCAGTTCTTGTTGCACCCCTCCACGACGGTGATCGCGGCCCGATGGGCGACGTCGCGCGCGATGACGCCGGGGGTGTAGCCGACTTCGTCGACGTCGAACCCCGTCTCGCACGGGCGGTCTCGCTCCTCCCGGACCCGCCGCACCACCTCCGGCAGCGCCTCGATCCTCCCGGTGCCGAGAACGAAGTCGACATGTGGCAGACGCGACAGAAGCCGCTCCCCCTCCTGCTGCGCGACACAGCCGCAAACCCCGAGAACGACCTCCGGCCTCCTCTTCTTCAGCCGGGCGAGGCGCCCGAGCCGCGCGTAGACCTTCTGCTCGGCGCGCTCGCGGACCGAGCAGGTGTTCAGGAGAATGACGTCGGCCCCTTCCTCGTCCCGCGTCTCGGCGTAGCCTTCGCGCGAAAGGAGACCGACGAAGCGGCGGCTCTCCAGCACGTTCATCTGGCAGCCCCAGGTTTCGACGAACAGGCGCCTAGTCGTCAACGGACCCACCCTTCAGGCAGCGGAACATTGCGCCCTCCCGGCCCGTCCCGCGAGCCCTACCGGAGCCAGCCGGGAGGCGTGCCCGATTTTCGCGCGTCCTCCTCCAGATCGGACAGGTGGGACCTCGCGGCGTCCAGCTCCGCCCGGGCCTTCCCCAGCTCTTCGCGGGCCTGGTCCCACGCGGGCCGGATCACCCTCTCGCGGTAGTTCCCGTCGCTCCAGGCGTAAAAGTCGTTCTCGTAGCGACGGGCCTCCTCTTCCAGCGACTTCACACGGCTCTCGGAAGCGGCAATCCGCTGGTGGGCGGCGGCCATGATCCCCTTCCAGTCCCCCTCGGTCCGCCCTTTCGCGTCGCGCCACTCGGGCACCGAGGCGACGACCGGGGCCGCCGCCCGAGGTGCGGGCGTCGGGGGCGCTTTCGATTTCGAGCCTCCCTTCCCCGGCGACGCCTCCCCCGCCGCGGCCCCCTTTCTGAGCGTCTCGTTGCTGATGACGCCGAGGGACGGCCTCTTTCCCTCGCGCTCCCGCAGTTCCTTCTGCCGGCGCGCGATGTCGGCCAGCGAGGTCCCGCCGGTGCCGATCGGCGGTGGAGCCGGTGACCGGATCGCGGCGGGGGTCGGCGTGACAGCGGCACCGGCAGACGGGGCCGCCCTCCGCGATGTGTCGGGCGGCGGAGTCGGCTCCTGGGCGACGGTCGGGAGCCCGAGGAGAAGGATGGCGAGGCCGGCGAGCGGCTTCATGGCGTCGAGGTCCCCTCCCTCCCGTAGCGGTCTTCGAGCCGGACGACGTCCTCGAGCTCGGGCGTCGAGACCTCCACGAGGAGAACGTCGCTCGCCGGCGCGAACATCCGGTGGCGCGTGCCCGGCGGGACGTGGAAGCTCTCCCCCGGCGAGAGCCGAAGGTCGCTCCGGGTGCCGTCCCGCTCCACGTAGAGGCCGAGCGTCCCTTCGAGAACGTGGATCGTTTCGTCCTTCCGCACATGGTACTGCAGCGAGAGCGCCTCGCCCGACCGGATGAGCAGAAGCTTTCCCGCGTAGCGGCTCTCTTCCGCGAAGATCCTCTCCTCGCCCCAGGGCTTGGGGACCACGCGCGGGCGACGGGCGTCGGGACGAGCGCTCACGCCGACACCGCCCGGCTGCGGCGGGCCTCCGGCAGGAGGTCGCGAAGCTCGAGAGTCAGGAGCGCGGCGACCTCGTCCGGTGTCGTCAGCGAGAGGACCGCCTTCGCGACGCGGGAGGCCTCGGCGACGGAGACGCTCCGCGCGAACTCCTTGATGGCGGGGACGGTCCGCGGCCCCATCGAGAACTCGCGGATGCCGAAGCCGAGGAGGACGAGGAAGAGGTGGCGGGCGGCGGCCATCTCGCCGCAGATGGCGAGCGGCTTCCCCGCCGCGCGCGCGGCCTCGGCGACGCGGGCGACGAGGCGGAGGACGGCGGGGTGGTCCGGGCGGAACAGGTCCGATACGGTTTCGTTCGCCCGGTCCACGGCAAGGGTGTACTGGATCAGGTCGTTCGTCCCGAGGGACATGAAATCGACCTCGGGGGCGAGGAGGTCCGCCGTGATCGCGGCCGAAGGGACCTCGATCATGGCTCCGAGGGGAACCGCGTCGGGGAGCGGGACGCCGCGCCCGGAGAGGTCGGCGCGGACCTCCTCCATCATGTTCCGGACCCGCCGGATCTCCTCGACGCCGGAGACCATCGGGACGAGGATTCGGAGATCGCCGGCCGAGGCCGCCGAAAGGAGCGCCGTCAGCTGCGTCCTGAGCATCTCGGGGCGGGCGAGGCAGAGGCGGACGCCGCGCAGCCCGAGGACGGGGTTCGGCTCGTCCGTTCCGACGAGCTGCCGCGCCCCCTTCTTCCCCCCGAGGTCGTACGTCCGGATGACCACGGGCCGCGGCGCGAGGCGACGCAGGACCTCCGCGTAGATCGCCGCCTGCGTCTCGACGCCGGGCTGCTGGAGGTCTCCGGCCGCGAGGTAGAGGAACTCGGACCGGAAGAGGCCGACCCCGTCCGCACCGTATTCCATGACGTCGGCGACCTCGTCCACCAGCTCGATGTTTGCGCGGACCGCGATCTCGACGCCGTCGGTCGTCCGCGCCACGCCGCCGACGCTCCGCTGCTTCAGGGACCTCTCGCGGCGGGCCTCCTCCTCGCGCCGGTCGCGGAAGATCCCCAGGATCTCCTCGGAGGGCTCGCGCCAGACGACGCCGTCCTGCCCGTCCACGACGATCCGGTCGCCGTCCCCCACCGCCTCGAGCAGCTTCGAAACGCCGACGACCGCGGGGAGGCCGAAAGAGCGGGCCAGGATGGCGGCGTGCGACGTGGCGCCACCGCGCTCCGTCGCGAGGCCGACGACCCGATCGCGCGGGATCCGTATCGCGTCGGAAGGGGCCAGCTCGTCGGCGATGAGGACGATGGCCTCGCCGGGAAGGTTCTCCATCCGGAGACGGCTGACGCTCTCGTCGCCGAGATGCTTCCGGACGACGCGCGCCACGTCGTCGAGGTCGACGGCGCGAAGCGCGAAGACGTCGTCGGGAAGGTCGCGAAACCTCCCGGCGAGCTCTTCGGCCGTCGCGGCGACGGCCCACTCCGAGTTGACGGCCTCCCGGAGGATCCGGCGTTCGACGGGGCCGACGAACGCGTGGTCCTTCAGGACCATCGCGTGAGCCTTGAAGATCGCCGCGTAGTCCGGGCCGAGCCGGTCGGCGACGTGGGCGGCCATTCCCTGGATCTCCGCGACGGCGGCGTCGAGAGCCCGGCGAAACCGCTCGATCTCGTCCGGGATCTCTTCCGGCTCGAGCGTCCGGTGCGGCGCCGTGTCCTCGCGGGAGAGCCAGAGCACGGCGCGGCCGACGGCCACGCCGGGCGACACGGCAATCCCGCTGAGCGACAGGGCCCGCTTCACGCCGTCGATTTTACGTGGGGACCGGCTCCGTCCCTACTCGCTCTCGTCGAAGCGGCGGTCGACGAGGTCCCGGACGGCCGCGAGGGCCGCCACCTCGTCCTCACCCTCCGCGCGGAGAACGAGGCTCGTCCCCTTGCTCGCCGCGAGGAGGAGGAGGCCGAGGATGCTCTTCCCGTCCACCGAGTCGCCGTCCTTCTCGATCGTGATCCGCGACCGGAAACCGGCGGCCGTGTGGACAAGCTTCGCCGCCGCGCGGGCGTGAAGGCCGAGCCTGTTCCGGAGGACAACCGTCTCCTCGACCACCTCAGCTCCTGTCCGGGCCGGCGACGAGCTCGGTGGCGGCGACGATCGCACGCCGCCCGCGCTCGACGAGAGCGCGGGCGATCTCCCGGGCGTTCTTTCCCTCCCGCGCAAAGGAGCGGGCCTTGATGAGCATCGGGAGATTCACCCCCGAGACGATCTCGACGCGCCCCGGGTCGAGGAAAGCGAGGGCGAGGTTCGAGGGCGTTCCTCCGAAAAGGTCGGTCAGGAGGACGATGCCGGCGCCCTGGTCGGCCGCCGCGATCGCCTTTTCCAGCCGGCGCCCCGCCGCCTCCGGCGCCTCGTCCCACTCGATGGAGAGGGCACCGACGTCCGGCGTCTCGTCCGGCTCGAGCCGCCGCAGGGTCTCGCGGAGCGCCGCGGCGAGCGGGCCGTGCGACACGAGGAGGAGGCCCACGGGAGCGGCCGCGGCGGGCATCGCCGTCATCTCAGTCCAGCGCCTCGTCCCGGTGTGTCACCCGCACGGGATAGCCGAGGGCCGCCACGTCACGCGCCAGCCTCTCGGCGACGTAGACGGACCGATGGCGGCCGCCGGTGCATCCGATGCCGACGGTGAGGTAGGCCCGGTTCTCCCGCCGGTAGTTGGGAAGACACCAGCCGAGAAACCCGAGGAGGCGTCGGTAGAAGGGCTCGGTCAGCTCCCCCGCCTCCATGAAACGGACGACGTCGGGATCGTGCCCCGTCCGGGGCCGGAGAACCGCATCGAAGTGAGGGTTCGCGAGGAACCGGACGTCGATGCAGAGGTCGACGGGCGGCAGGCCGTGCTTGTAGCCGAACGAGACGATCGAGACGGCCAGCTCGCCCGGGTCGCCCGGGTCGCGGAAGTGCTGGCCGACGGCGGCGCGCAGCTCGTGAACGGTCATCCCGCTCGTGTCGATCACGAGGTCCGCCTTCTCCTTCACGTTCCCGAGCAGTTTCCGTTCGAGGGCGATGGCCTCGGGGAGGGTGCGCCCGTCGGCGAGAGGGTGCGGCCGGCGCGTCTCCGAGAAGCGGTTCAGGAGGGCGCGGTCTTCGCAGTCGAGGAAGAGGAGGCGGATCGGCAGCCGCTTCCTGAGCGACTCGAGGTGCGCCGGGAACTCCGCCGCGAAGTCGGGATTCCTGACGTCGAGGACGACGGCGTTCTTCCGGCGCGGCATCCGCCCGCTGGCCACCTCCTCCGCGAATTCCGAGAGGAGCGACAGGGGGAGGTTGTCCACCGTCGTGTAGCCGACGTCCTCGAGGGCGTGCCCTACGTACGACTTGCCCGAGCCCGACAGCCCGGTCACCACGAGAAGCTGGACGTCGCCGGCCGTCATCGCATCCGGACCCGGGCGAGGATCCGGCGCTTGTGCCGGCCGGTCCGGAACCGGTCGGCGGCGGCCTTCCGCGCGATCTGGTCGTGCACCTTCGCCGCCATTTCCCGGGCCGCGTTGTAGCCGCGCCGGCGGAGAAGCTGGTTCCGGACGGCGATCTCCACGAGGAGGGCCAGATCGCGCCCGGTGGCGACGGGCACCGTGACCTTCGGGACGGCGACGCCGAGGATCTCCTGCGACTCCTCTTCCAGCCCGAGGCGGTCGTACTCCCGTCCCTCCACCCAGTGGGTCAGGTAGATGACGAACTCGACGGTGTGCCGCTCCAGCACGGCGGAGACGCCGAAGAGCATCGGGACGTTGACGATGCCGAGCCCGCGGAGCTCCATGTGATGCCGGATGAGGCCCGCCGACGAGCCGATGAGCACCTCGTTCGGGAAGCGCTGGACCACGACGAGATCGTCCGCGATGAGCCGGTGCCCCCGCTGAACCAGCGCCAGGGCGCACTCGCTCTTTCCCACCCCGGAGTCTCCGGAGAGGAGGACGCCGAGGCCCCCCACCTCGAGGAGAACCCCGTGGAGCGTGGCGCGGGGCGCGAGCGACTCCTCGAGGAAGGCGGTGAGCCCCTCGATGACCGTGCTCGTCAACCGCTCCGTGACGAAGAGGGGCACCTGCCGTCGCCGGCAGAGGTTCACGAGCGTCGGCACCGGCGTGATCCCCTTCGTGACGACGACGCCCGAGAGCGGCAGCGCCGTGAAGGCGTCGAGGCGCTCCCGCACGACGGGCGGCGAGAGCGTCCTCAGATAGGAGAACTCGCTGTTGCCGAGGATCTGGACCCGGTTCGGCTTGACGTAGTCGAGAAAGCCCGCGATCGCGAGGCCCGGCTTCTGGACGCGAGGCCATTCGATCGGCCGGTCGAGGCCCTTCTGGCCCGTGATCAGCTTCAGCCCGAGATGGGCCAGAGCCGGGGATCTCAGGTCGGCGATGCGGACGGAGGGGCTGGTTTCGCCGGCGGGGGACATCAATCACTCCGGGACCACGAGGCCGACCCGGCCGTCCCGGCGCCTGTAGAGGACGCGAAGCTCGGCATCCGCGCCGAGGTCCCGGAAGACGAGGACGTCGCCGTCCGACGCGTGGAACGCGGCGAGCGCATCCTCCTCGAACATCGTCCGGGCCGGCGAGGACTCCCGGCGGGGGCCGGCAGCCGGCCGCTCGGCTGCACGCCCTTCCGGCCACGCCTCGGGTTTTCGAACCGAGGGCCCGGAGCGCTTCTTCTCCTCCTTCACGAGCGCCTTGCTTTTCTTGACCTGCGCGGCAATCCGGCCCATCGCCGCTTGCGCCGCGGTCCGCTGGTCCGGCCCGCTCGCGGTCGCCTTCCACGCTCCATGCCGCCCCGCGACGGACACTTCGACGGCGACCACGTTCTTCTCCCGCCGGACGGCGACGTGCGCCTGCGCCGTCCGCGGAAAGAAGCGCTCGAGCTTCCCGAGCTTCGTGTCGACGACGTCGCGGAGCCACGGGTGGATCCGGACGCGCCGGGCGATGTAGACGGTCTTCATGACTCCTCCTCGGCGGCCGGGCGGTCGCCCGCGGCCCCGCCGGTGCCGACGGGAACGGCATCGGCCTCCGCGGCGGTCGGGGGAACGTCGGTTCGCCGGAGCGAACTCGAAGGGATGCGCAGCTCCTCGCGGTATTTCGCGACGGTGCGGCGGGCGATCCGAATCCCGTCGTGGGCCAGAAGCTCCGAGAGCCGGGCATCGGAGAGCGGATGGGCCGGGTCCTCCGCCTCGACGAGCACCCGGATCCTGTTCTTCACGGCGAGGGACGACACGTCCTCCCCTGCCGAGGACGCGATGGCGGAATGGAAGAAGAACTTCATCGGAACGAGGCCCCGCGGCGTCGTCATCCACTTGTTCGAGACGACGCGGGAGACCGTCGACTCGTGCATGCCGATGTCCTCCGCGACGTCCCGGAGGACGAGCGGCCTCAGGTGCGCGACCCCGTAGTCGAAGAAGTCCCGCTGCTTCCGGACGATCGACTCGGCCACGCGGACGATCGTCCGTTTCCGCTGATCGAGGCTCTTCAGGAGCCACTGCGCGGCCCGCATCTTCTCGCGCAGGTAGTTCCGGCTCTCCCCGTCGAGCGAGGCGTCGCGGGCCAGCAGCATCCGGCGGTAGAAGGCCGAGACCCGGAGGCGCGGGAGGCCGTCGTCGTTGAAGAGGACGACGTACTCGTCCTTCACTTTCGCGACGGCCACGTCGGGCTCGACGTAGATCGTCCGGGTCTGGTCGTACCGCCGCCCCGGCTTCGGGTCGAGCCTCCGGATCCATTCGAGCGTCTGCTGGAGCTCCTCGAGCGGAACGGAGAGCTGCCGGGCGAGAAGGGCGGGCGCCTTCGTCCCGACGTCCGGGAGCCGGTTCGTGACGAGGTCGACGAGGAGAGGCGTGGCGACGCCCACCGCCCGCGCCTGCAGGAGGAGGACCTCCTGGAGATTCCGGCCCCCGACGCCGACAGGGTCGAACGACTGGAGAAGAGCCAGAGCCTTCTCGGCCGTCGGGAGCGGGCACGGCACCGCGGCGGCGACCTCCTCCAGCGTGACGCGAAGATACCCGTCCGGATCGACGTTCCCGATGAGGAAGCCGCAGGCCTCGCGGACATCGGCCGGGGCGTCCGAGACGCCCAGCTGTTCCGTCAGGTGAGGCTCGAGGCCGGGGGTCGCCTCGGCCCGGTTCTCGAGAGAGAACTCCTCCGCCTCTTCCGTCATGCGGGGCGCCGTGGCCGTTCCGTCGAGGTAATCGCCGAAAAACGCCTCGAGGTCGATCTCACCGAAGGCCTCGACGGCCGCAGGCGTCGTCGGATCGACCACGGGGACGGGAACGGGAGCCTCCGGCGGAGGGCCAGCGCTCTCTTCGGGCGGCGGCCCCGCCGGAGCGTCGCCCGAGCCGGCGCTGTCGTCCCGTCCGCTCTCGGGCGTCTCCGCCAGGTTCCTCTCGCGCGCCTCCGCGGCAGAGGGATCCTCGTCGGGCGCCGGCGCGATCTCGGGATCCTGCTCCTCGAGCACGGGGTTCGCGACCATCTCCTGGTTCACGACGTCCTGCAGCTCCAGCCGCGTCATCTGCAGCAGCTTGATCGCCTGCTGGAGCGTCGGCGTCATGACCAGACGCTGCGAAAGCCTCAGGGCGAGTTTCTGTTCGAGTGCCACGTGTGCTGGTCCGACCTTTGCGTATAGGTCCGGTGAGGATTCTAGTCCAGCCGGAAGCGCTCCCCGAGGTAGACCCTTCGGACCTCGGCGTCGGCCGAGAGGACGCCCGGCGAGCCCGCCCGAAAGATCGCTCCGGAGTTGATGATGTAAGCCCGATCCGTGATCGCCAGTGTGTCGCGGACGTTGTGATCCGTCACGAGAACGCCGATGCCGCCGCCGGCGAGGTCGCGGATCACCTGCTGCAGGTCGAGGACCGTGATCGGATCGATCCCCGCGAAAGGCTCGTCGAGCAACATGAACTGCGGTGTCAGCGTCAGGGCCCGGGCGATCTCGAGCCGCCGGCGCTCGCCGCCGGAGAGCGTGTCGGCGACGGCATGTGCAAGGTGCGAGAGCTTGAAGCGGTCCAGGAGGGAGTGGGCCTTTTCCATTCTCGCCTCCCGCGAGAGCGGCAACGTCTCGAGAATCGCCAGCAGGTTCTCGAGGGCCGTCAGCTTCCGGAAGACCGAGGCCTCCTGCGGCAGGTAACCCATCCCCCGCCGCGCCCTCCGGAACATCGGCAGGTCCGTGACGTCCACCCCGTCGAGACGGACGCGGCCCCCGTCCGGGACCACGAGGCCCACGACCATCGAGAACGTCGTCGTCTTTCCGGCGCCGTTCGGGCCGAGAAGGCCCACGACCTCGCCTCCCTCGACCGCCAGGGAGACACCGGCCACCACGGTCCGGCCACGGTAGGCCTTGCTCAGCGCATCGGCCTCGAGGCGGGGCTTCGCGTCCGATGCGCTCAAGATCCCTCCGGTTTCAGCGTCGTCTCGCTCGGGACCGTGCCCGTCTCCACCTCTACCTGGGAGCGTCCCTGGCGAAAGGTCAGCACGGCGCCGGTCGTCCGGTTCCCTTTTCCGTCCACGGCCGTCGCGGGGCTCCCCTCCAGCTTCACGGCCTCCGCCTGCGGTCGCCACGTCGCCTTCGTCCCCTCTCCGTGGCGCTTGAGCGCCCGGTCCTCGAGGACGACGGATCCCTGCGACTCGGCCAGCTCGATGGAGCGGTCCGGCGCGAGGCGAAGGTCGGTCACCTCCGCGTTGATCTGCCACGCTCCCGACAGGATCTGGGAATGGCCCTCGATCCGGACGTGCCGGTCGGCTTCGCTGTGGATCAGGAGGTCACCCGAGGCGTTGACGGTCTCGGGAGGGGGTGGGTGCCCCGACGATTTCGGTGGTTGCTCCCGGCGGAAGAAGACCCGGACGTTCCGCTCGGCCCTGAGGCTCCGCTCGGCGTCGTTCACGAGGAGCGTCTCGCAGCGGAGCACGTTCTCCTTCTGCCATGCCCGGACGTTTCCCGCAAGCAGCAACTTCTTTCGCCCGTCGGAGGCTCTCAAAAAGTCGGACTCAGAGAAGACGGGGCCGCTCTCCCCTCCCCCGAGAAGCCCGCCCGGTCGCTCGCCGCTCCAGGAGGCACGCACGTGCCCGGTCGCGTCGATCCGGTCTTCGCGCCGGCTGTAGACGATCGTCCGCGCGGCGAGGGACGCCTCGCTGTCGCGGTAGTCGGCAGGAGACCCCGTGACGACCGCGATGTCGTCCGCTCCGCGCAGTGTCGCCTCGGCCCCGTGGAGCACGGCCCGCGTCCCGTCGGAGGCCGTGACGTTTCCCTCGAAGAGCCCGACGTCGAGCTTCCGGTCCGTAAGGAACGTGAGCCGGGCGGAGCTGGCCGTGAGCGTCCGGAGGCCGCCCCCCCGCGGCACGTCGGGACCGGCGGCCTCCCGTGCCAGCAGTCTCGAAGGAACGAGAATCTCGGCCAGCGAGCCGTCCCGAAAGCGGGCCTCGAACCGGGCGGCGCGCCCGGTCCGCGCCGGCTCGAGCGCGCCGGGGGCCAGCTCGATCTCGGAGGGGCCGGAGGACGAGGAAACATCGAGGAGCGTCGGCCGTCCTTCGGTGTCCCGCGAGAGATCGAGCAGGTCCCCGGCCATCGCGGCGGCCGCGGGGAGCCGGCTCGCCGACGGCGCAAGGAAGAGGAGAGCCTCGCCCTCCGCCCGGAGCCGGTCTCCCGCGCCCTCCAGACTCCGGTACAGGGCGCGGGCGCGCACCACGAGCCCGTTCGACCGGACGATCGTCCCTTCGCCCGACGCGGAGATGCGCCCACCCCTCAGGAGCTCCACCCTCGAGGCGTACAGGTCGAGCGGCTCGCCGCCGTCTGCCCGTCCCCGCAGTCGGACCCGCCCGGTCAGAATGACGGTCCCTTCGTCCGTCCGGACCGTGCCAGCGTCCGCGCGGATGACGAGGCGGCCTCGATCTGCCATGACGGGTCCCTCCGAGACCAGCTCGCGCTGCACCGGCTCGTACCGGAACGCCTCCCCGTGAATGCGGGCCTCCTCGCCCGCAATCTCGACGCCGTCGAAGACGCGAAAGGCCCGGGAGCCCTCCGAAAATTCCGCCCGCGGGGCGTAGAGTCGGACGCCGGGAGAGTCGCCGGCAGGGCCGGAGTCGAAGGTGACGTCTTTCAGCAGGAACCTTCGCTGCCACTCCTTCTCGTAACGGAGCGCCTCCGCGGCGCGAAGCCGGTATCGCCCTTCCGAGCCGCGGGTCTCGACGTACTCGAAGTCCCGGAAGCGCATCCGGTCGCTGACAGGGCCCGCTTCGGCCGCGAGCGTCCCGGCGATCTCCTCGCGCGTCTCTGAAGGACGGGCCCCGGGCTTCCGGTACAGGACACCGAGAAGGACGACCCAGAGGCCCCCGAGGAGAACGAAGAGCTTCCGGAGACGCCGCCGCGCCAGGCTCATTCCACCGCCGTGCCGATGTCGACGACTTCGAGCGTGGGCCGTCCCGTCACCGCGTCGAGCGTGACATGGGCCGCCACGTCCGCCCGCTGAGGCCGGGACGTCTCGGGAAGCTCGCCAAGCGTCCAGCCGATCGCCTCCAGCCGTCGTTCACCATCCGTGAAGCAGGTCCGGAGACCCCGCGGGCCGATCCGCCGCCCGCTCCCGTCCCACTCAAGGGCGCGAAGGAGAAAGAGAGGGCTCGGGTTCCCCGCGCCGTGCGGCTCGAACCGAGAGAGGGCGGCCACGAGCTCCGCCGTCACTTCCGGGCCGGACAGTTCCGTGTCCGCCACCGCGGTGCTTTCCCATTCGGCGTCGTCGCGCGCCGCGTTGAAGGCCGACAGGAGCGCGTCCCGAAAGGGCTCCCACGCCCCGGCGGCGAGCGTCATCCCGAGGGCGGCGTCGTGGCCGCCGAACTCGGACGCGAACCGTGCCGCCACCGGGGCGACCCGGGAGAAGAGCGGCGTTCGCCCGAAGGTCCGGCCGCTGCCGGTGAGCCGGTCGCCGTCCCGGGAGAAAAGGAGCACCGGCCGCCGGAGCCGCTCGGCCACGCGGGCCGCCGCGATTCCGAGGACGCCGCGATGCCATCCCCGATCCGCATCGCCCGCCTCGACGATCACGGCGTCTCGCTTCGGGTCGAAGCGACCGGCGGCCCCCGCGAGGACGACCTCGACGAGGCGCTCCTGCAGCGCGCGGCGCTCGGCGTTGGCGCTCTCGAGCTCGTCGGCCACGGTCTCGGCCCGGGCCGCATCCGTGGTCGTCAGGAGCTCGAGGGCCCGGCGCGCATGGTCGAGCCGCCCCGCCGCATTGAGGCGCGGCGCTATCCGGAAGGCCACCTCGCGGGCCGAGGGGCCCCGGCCCGGCGGGATTCCTGCACGCCGCATCAGGGCCGCCAGCCCCGGAGAGCGCGGTTCGGCCAGCCCGGCGAGGCCCCAGGAGGCGAGGACGCGGTTCTCGCCCGTCAGCGGAACGATGTCGGCGATCGTGCTGAGCGCCGCGATCTTCGCGAGGGAGGCTCGCCACGCATCATGGTTCCGCGCGGGGACCCCCGCCTCCCCCGCGCGCAGAAGAAGCCCTTCGGCGAGCTTCCATGCGATGCCGGCGCCGCAGAGGTCCTTGAACGGGTAGGTGGAGGCGGGAAGCTTCGGGTCGACGAGAATCGCGCCCCCGGGGAGCGCCTCGGGCGGAAGATGATGGTCGGTGACGATCACGTAGACGCCCGAGCGGGTCGCCTCCTCGACCGGGCGGAGCGCGGTGATGCCGCAGTCGACGGTGACGATCCCCTCGGGGCGGTGCTCCTCGAGCGCGCGCCGGAGGCTCCCGACCTTCAGGCCGTAGCCGTCCTCCAGCCGGTGGGGAATGAAGGGTCGCGCATCGGCCCCGAGACGCCGGAGGACCGTCGTCAGGATGGCCAGCGCCCCGACCCCGTCGCAGTCGTAGTCGCCGAAGACGACGACGCGTGCCCCGCGGCGGGCGCTGTCGGCGAGGCGCGCCACCGCCTCCGGCAGGCCGTCCATCAGAAATGGGTCGTGGAGCTGGCGGGGCGACGGCTCGAGAAAGGCTCTGGCCGCGGACGGTTCCGCGAATCCCCGGGCGACCAGCACGCGCGCCGCAGCGGCCGGGAGGGCGAGCGCGTCGGCCAGCCGGCGCGCAGCGCTCCCATCCTGCATCCGCAGGGGGATCGGAGAGGCTCTCGGCGTCGCGGAGTCCGGCGTCACCGAGGTGAGGCCGCGTCTTCCCAGGCGCCCATCGAGCGGAACTTCGCGTAGCGCTCCTCGAGGAGCCTGTCGGGCGGCACGAGGGCCAGACGCTCGAGATGGTCCTCGAGGCGGCGCCCGACACGCTCGATCGCCGTCAGCGGATCGGCATGCGCACCGCCCGGGGGCTCCGGAATCACCTCGTCCACGACGCCCAGCGCCTTGCAGTCGGCGGCGGTCACCCGCATCGCCTCCGCGGCCTCGCGCGCCTTCGACTGGTCCTTCCAGAGGATCGCGGCGCACCCCTCGGGAGAGATGACAGAGTAGACGCCGTGCTCCAGCATCAGGACGACGTCGGCGATGCCGATCCCGAGGGCCCCGCCGGAGCCCCCCTCCCCGATCACGACCGCAAGCAGCGGGGTCCGGAGGCGGGACATCTCGAGGAGGTTCCGGGCGATCGCCTCGGCGATCCCCCGCTCCTCGCTGTCGAGCCCCGGATACGCGCCCGGCGTGTCGATGAAGGAAATCACGGGCCGTCCGAATCTCTCCGCCAGCTTCATGATGCGCGCCGCCTTCCGGTACCCCTCGGGGCGGGGCATCCCGAAGTTGCGCCGGATCTTCTCCTTCGTGTCACGCCCTTTCTGGTGCCCGATGACGGCCACGGGCCTCCCGCCGAGAAACCCGAGGCCCGCGATGATGGCCGGGTCGTCGGCGAAGGCGCGGTCGCCGTGGAGCTCGACGAAGTCGCGCACGAGGATCCGGACGTAGTCGAGCGTGAAGGGGCGGAGCGGATGCCGGGCGACGAGCGTCTTCTGCCAGGGTGTCAGGTTTCCGTAGATTTCGGCGGAGAGCCTCGACAGCTTCTGATTCAGCTTCTGGAGCTCACGCTCCTTCGCGGGGCTGTCGGGGAACCGGCTCAGCTCTTCGAGGCGGCTCCGGAGCCGCCGAAGAGGAGCTTCGAAGTCGGCGTCGGTGGCCACCGGCGCACTGTAGCAGAGGGCCGGGACGCGCCTCAGAGGAGGCTTTGGGGGTCGACGTCGAGGCGCGGCGCCCCGGGAAGGGCGGCCAGCACCTCTCCCGCCTCGGCGACGGCCTCGCGCCGGTCCCCCTTCAAGAGGAGCTGGAAGCGCCAGAGGCCCTTCAGGCGATCGATCGGCGCGGGCGCCGGGCCGAGGAGGCGGACCCGGCTGCCGGCCGCAGACGCCGCGAGGGCGGCAGCCGCGCTCCTGGCGGCGGCCTCCGCCCTGGCCCGCTCCTCGTCCGTGAAGAGGGCGAGAAGGAGGTGGGCGAAGGGCGGGTACCGGAAGGCTCTCCGAAACCGGAGCTCCGCCTCGGCGAAGGTGGCATGGTCCTGCCGGGCGGCCGCCCTGATCGCCTCGTGGTCGGGCCGTGCCGTCTGGACGACGACGCGTCCCGGCTTCTCGCCCCGCCCGACGCGGCCGGCGGCCTGGGTGACGAGCTGGAACGTCCGCTCGGCGGCGCGGAAGTCGGGAAAGGAGAGAAGAGCGTCGGCATCGAGGACGGCCAGGGCCGTGGCGTTCGGAAAGTCATGCCCCTTGGCGACCATCTGCGTCCCGAGGAGAGCCCGGGACTTCCCGCTCTCGAAGTCGAGAAGGACACCGGCGGCGCCACCGCGCCGGGCGGCGGCGTCCCGGTCCAGGACGGCGAACGGGACCTCGGGGAACTCCTGCCCGAAGCGCTCCGCGAGCCGCTCCGTCCCGAAGCCGACGGGCATCAGGACGTCGGAGCCGCACGCCGGGCAGCGGGCCGGCGGCCGGATCGCATCGCCGCAGTAATGACAGAGGAGGCGCTCGGGGCGCCGGTGGTAGGTCCTCGCCACCGAGCAGTTCCCGCACCGGAAGTCCTCGCCGCAGGCGCGGCAGAGGAGGCTCGGCGAGAAGCCGCGGCGGTTGAGGAGAAGGATGGCCTGCTCGTCCCGGTCGAAGCAGGCCCTCAGGATCTCCACCGTCCGCGCGGCGAAGAGGACGCGCCCGTGATCTCCCTCCCTCGCCGGTTCTTTCCGGACGTCCACGATCTCCACGGTCGCCGGCCGGCGGGCGCCCGGGCGGGCGGGCAGCGTGAGGCGCCGGAGCCGCCCCTCCTGCGCCGCGAGCGTCTGCTCCACCGAAGGCGTCGCCGAGCCGAGGACGAGCGTCGCCTGCTCCTCCCGGGCCCGCGCCCGCGCGACGTCGCGCGCGTCGTAGCGGGGCGCCTCCGCCTGCTTGTAGGTCGCCTCGTGGCATTCATCCACGACGACGAGGCCGAGCCGGGGCAGCGGCGCGAAGACCGCCGAGCGGGACCCGACGACCGCGTCCACCTCTCCACGACGCGCCCTCTCCCACTCGGCAGCACGTTCGCCGTCGGAAAGTCCGCTGTGGAGGAGCGAGACACGCTCGCCGAACCTCGCGAGGAGGCGGCGGACGAGGGCCGGCGCGAGAGCGATCTCGGGGACGAGGAGGAGACCCTGGCGCCTCTCGCCCCGGGCCGCGTCGAGCGCGGCAAGATAGACTTCCGTCTTTCCGCTCCCCGTGACGCCGTCGAGGAGGAACGACCCCTCCGCGCAGGACGCGATCGAGCGTGTGATCGCTGCGATCGCTTCGGCCTGCGCGGCGGTCGGGACGACCCGCCGGTCGCCGCCCCCGGCCCCGACGTGCTTCCGGAGATCGACCTTCCTCTCCTGCTCGGCCTCCGCCACGAGCCCGTCGGCGGCGAGACCGGCGAGCACCGCCCGGGAGATGCCGGCTGCCCGGAGCTCGGCCGCCGTGGCGGGACGGCCAAGCGCGGCGAGGTGGGCGTGGGCTGCACGGCGCTTGGGCCGGCGGCAGAATGCCGGGTCGTCGGGGGCGGCCAGCCGGGCGATCCAGACCCTCTCCGAAGGCGCCGCTGCGGGCTGTGGCCGCGCGCTCCGGATCCGGACGGCGCCATACGCCGCGAGCCTCCGGAGCGCCGCCGCGAGGCCCGGCCGGCCGAGGCGGGCCGCCAGCGTATCGAGACGCGCCTCTCCGAGCGCCAGGAGCTCTCTGAGGACCTCTTCCTCGCGCGCGTCCTTCGGCAGATGGCCCACGGCTCCGGGGGCGGGAGCATAGACGGCCTCGCCGGCGTCCAGAAGTCGGGCGGGGACGGCCGAGCGGAGGAGGTCTCCGGGAGGAGCGAAGTAGTACCGCGCGGCCCGAACGAGGACCGTGACCAGCGCCTCCGGGAGAAATGGGCCCTCGTCCAGAACGGAGAGGATCTCGCGCTCCTCGGTCCCTTCCGGAAGCGGCGGAGGATCGAGGGACGCCACAACGCCTGTCAGCAGGCGGCTTCCGAAGGGCGCCGCGACCCGAGCGCCGACCGCCGGAAGGGGACTCTCCCCGGGCAGCCGGTACGTCGGGAGGCCGGGGAAGGCGGCCGGAACGAGGAGCGCGACCCGGCCGGCGGGCACGTCAGATCCGGACGCGACGCTTCCCTTCCGGGGCCACGTCGCCGCTGTCTCCGCCCGAGGCCCCTTCGGCGTCCGCGTCGACGAACCGATGCTCGATCAGGTCCCAGCGCCAGCGGCGGACATCGTCGAGGGAGAGATCCGGCACCACGATCAGGAGGCTCCTCTCCATCGAAATGTCGCCTGCAGCGAGGGAGACGGCGCGCTCGACCCAGACGGGCTGCAAGAAGCTGCCGTCCGGCCTCGCAAAGAAGACGGCGACATGAAACCAGCCGGATGGCCCCTTCTCCACGAAAGCCTGAGCGAAGTCGGGAAGGCCGTCTCCGTTCAGATCCCCACGGACGAAATAGGGGTGGTACGTCCCGTAGAGATCCTTGAGGTCGTCCCGGTCATCGGAGGGGGCGGCGTCGTCGTCCTCGGCGACGCGGAGGGCCGGGGACCCCTTCTCCTTTTCCAGGGCCTCGAGGGCGGCCGCGATGGCACGGTTCTCGGCGGCCGTCCGGCCGGTGAGGTCGAGGCGGTGGCTGACGGACGGTTCGGCGGCGCGCCCCCGGTCGCCCTTTTTCCGGGAGGCCGAAGGGAGCAGGAAGACGGCGACCGCGACGGCGAGCGGAACGAGAAAGGCGAGCAGGAACCGGGAGAAGCTTCTCACCTCGGGGCTCCCCCCTTCCGACGCGGCGCCGGGAGGCCGAGGCGCTTGAGGACGCGAAGAAGGTCCTCCCACGCCTCGCGCTTCTTCTCCGGCTGCCGGAGGAGGAACGACGGGTGAAACGTCGGCATGACGGGAATGCCGCGGTAGTCGCCCCACTTTCCGCGCAGCCGCATGATCCCTTCCTCCGTCTCGAGGAGGAACTGGGCCGCGAACTTGCCGAGCGCCACGATCACCTCGGGCCGAATCGTCTCGATCTGCGTCTCGAGGTAGCCGCGGCAGGCGGAGATCTCGGACGGCTCCGGATTCCGGTTGTCCGGGGGCCGGCACTTCAGGACGTTGCAGATGTAGACGTCCTTTCGTGGAATCCCCATCCCGTCCTCGATCATCCGCGTCAGAAGCTGCCCGGCCCGCCCCACGAAAGGAACCCCCTGTGCATCCTCGTCCGCACCGGGCGCTTCACCGACGAAAAGGATCCGGGCCTCAGGACTGCCGTCCGAGAAGACGGTCTGGGTCCTCGTCGCGCCGAGGCCGCACTTCCGGCAGGACGCGACCTCCTGCGCCACGGGAAGGAGGAGCGCCGCGGGGTCGCCGGAAGCGCGGGCCTGACCCGAACGGCTCCCGGCGGCCGGGGCTCTCTCGAGATAGAGCTCTCCTACGCCGAGGTCCCTGTAGTAGGCGAGCGCCTCGGCGAGCGCGTCGCGGAAGGGAGAGTCAGGGCTCGTCAGGCGCTCTCGGTCGGAAGCGGATCGGCCGCCGGGAGCTCCGGGCTCGCCGGCTCCGTCGGAGCCAGCTGCCAGCGGACGAGGTTGCTGTCGACCTCGGAAAGCGCGACGCGCGTCACCTTCGCGTGCTTCGTCTCCATTTTGGGCCGGGCCCCCATCATCAGCTGCTCGGCGCGGCGTGCCGCGATGTGGACGAGGCGAAACTTCGATTCGATCGGCGGAACGTCGGTCATGCGGTGGTTTCTCCAGTTTCTCCAGTTTCTCCCGTTCGGCTCTACGCCTGGAACGTCTTCAGAATGGCCTCGAGGCGGTCGCGCTGGCGGCTCCGGCCCGCTCTCCGGGCCACGATGATCGAGCGCAGCTCATCTGCCGCAGTCTCGAGATCGTCGTTGATTATCGCATAGTCGTACTCGCCGAACTCGGACATCTCGTCCGCGGCGACGGCGAGCCGCCGGGCCACGTCTTCCGGCGGGTCCGAGGCCCGCGCCCGGAGACGCGCCTCCAGGATGGCCCGGGACGGAGGGAAGACGAAGATCTTCACGACGTCGGGGATGCGCGAGCGGACCTGCCGGGCCCCCTGGACGTCGATGTCGAGAATGACGTCCACTCCCTCCGCCAGCCGGGGCTCCACCTCCCGCCGCGAGGTGCCGTAGTCGTGGCCGTGGACCGCCGCCCGCTCCAGGAAGCCGTCCTCCTCGGCGATGGCGTGGAACGCCGCGGAGGAGACGAAATGGTACTCGCGGCCGTCGGTCTCGTCCGGGCGCGGCGTCCGCGTCGTGTGCGAGACGGAGAAGTGGAGCGTGCCGGGCGCGACGCGCGGGTCGGACAGCACGCGCCGGATGAGGGTGGTTTTCCCCGCCCCGGACGGGGAGGAGACGATGAAGAGGTCGCCACGGCTTCTCATCGGATGCGCTTCACTCGACGTTCTGGATCTGCTCTTTCAGCGACTCGAGATCCGACTTCAGATCGAGGACGAGCCGGGTCGCGCCCGCCTCCCGCACCTTGGCTCCCGCCGTGTTCACCTCGCGGTGAAGCTCCTGGGCGAGGTGGTCGAGCCGCTTGCCGACCGGGCCCTCGGCGTCGAGGAGGCGGCGGACCTCCGCGAGATGGGCCTTCAGGCGGTCGATCTCCTCCGAAATGTCCGCCCTGTCGGCCAGGAGAGCCGCCTCCTGGACGAGACGCGCCTCGTCGAGGGGGACGGTCCCGGCCAGCTTCCGGATCCGATCGGAGAGCGTCGCCGTCAGGCGCTCCGTCAGCCCGACCCGCTGCGCGTCGAGGCGCCCCACTCTCTCCTCCAGGCGCGAGAGGATCACCGCGAGTGCGGCCGCGAGCGCCTCCCCTTCGCGGCGGCGGGTCGCGTCGAAGGCTTCCATCGCCCTCTCGACGACACGGACGAGAGCCTCCACCGCCATCTCGTCGGGAGCCGAGGCGTCCTCGGAGCGGACGACCCCCGGGAGCGCGAGGAGGTCGCGCGCCGCCAGATCGGCCGGCAGGCCGGACGCCGCAGCCGCCTCCTTCCAGGCTGCGGCGTAGCGGACGGCAGCCTCCCTGTCGAAGGAAGCGGTCCGCCCCGCGGGGCGGACGGTCCTGACGAGCAGGTCGACCCGTCCTCGGTGGACGACGGCGGCTACGGCCCTCCGAAGGAGAGGCTCGGCCGGAGCCAGCTCGTCGCGAAGCTTCATCGACACGTCGAGGAACCGGTGGTTCACGCCGCGGACGGCCACCGTGGCCTCCGTTCCGTCCGGAAGCGTCGCCGCCGCGCGCCCGAATCCGGTCATCGACTTCATCGCACGGGGACCTCCACCCCCGGCTCCGGCTCGAACAGCTGGAGGTCGTGCAGCCGGCGATAGAGCCCGCCGGCGGCGAGGAGGCTGGCGTGCCGTCCCCGCTCGACGATCCGGCCGGCCGAGAGGACGAGAAGCTGGTCGGCCCGTCGCACCGTCGAGAGGCGGTGGGCGATGACGACGACCGTCCGTCCGGCCATCAGCCGCTCCAGGGCCTGCTGGACCGCGCGCTCGCTTTCGCTGTCGAGGGACGACGTCGCCTCGTCCAGGATCAGGATCGGCGGGTCCTTCAGCAGGGCCCGTGCGATGGCGATGCGCTGCCGCTCGCCGCCCGAGAGGCGCGCGCCCGACTCCCCCAGCCGTGCGTCGAGCCCCTGCGGCAGAGCCTTCACGAAACCGAGGGCGTTCGCCCCTTCGAGTGCCGCGAGAATCCGCTCCTCGGGGACGTCGCCCCGCCCATAGGCCACGTTCCTCCGGACCGTGTCGTCGAAGAGAATGACCTCCTGCGTGACAAGACCGATCTGCGCCCGGAGCGACGCGAGCGTCACGCTCCGGACGTCGGTGCCGTCCACCGTTACGGCGCCGCCGGTCACGTCCATGAAGCGCGGCAGGAGGTTCACGAGCGTCGTCTTCCCGGCGCCCGACGGCCCGACGAGGGCCGTGACGGATCCCCGCGGGATGGCGAGGCAGATCTCGTGAAGGACGGGCGGGCCGCCGGGATAGGCGAACGAGACGCCGTCCAGCCGGATCTCCCGCGCGAGCGGGGGGAGCGGACGGGCGTCCGGCGCGTCCACGACCTCCACGGGCGCATCGAGGATCTCGAAGAGGCGGCGCGCCGAGGCGAGCGCCGTCTGGAGGGCAAGGTTGATCCGGGTGGCGCGCTTGAAGGGCTGGTACATGTAGACGAGGCCGACGCCGAAGGAGATGAAGGTCCCGAGCGTCAGCTTCTCCGCGGCGATCCGGCTCCCTGCGTACGCGAGGAGGACGAGGAACGCGAGGGCGGAGGCCGTCTCCACGAGCGGCGAGGAGAACGCCATGATCCGGGCGGCCCGGCGGGCGAGGCGGAAGGTCCGCTCGTTGACGGCTCCGAAGCGCTCCGCCTCGTAGCGCTCGGCGCCGTACGCCTGGACCACGCGCTGGCCGCGAATCGTCTCGGAGAGGACGCCCGTCAGGTCTCCCATCCGCTCGCGCGCCGCCTTCGAGATCTTCCGGAGGCGGTTGGCGATGATCACGACGGGGACGACGATCGCCGGCGCGATGACGAGCGCGACCAGCGTCAGCTCCGGTGAGCGCGAGACGACGAGGACGGCGAGGCTGGAAAGGGTCGCCAGCGACTGGGCCAGGTCGGCCAGGTCGGTTCCGAAGAGAGACTGGATCCGGTCCACGTCGCCGGTCGCGCGCGAGATCAGGTCTCCCGAAGGGTGCCGCGCGAAGAACGCCGTCGACTGGCCGAGGAGCCGCTCGTAGAGAGCGGCCCTGAGGTCGCGGACGAACGCGAGACCGACGGTGTTGAACTGCGCGAGGGCGGCGTATGAGCAGAGGTTCTTGACGAGGAACGCGCCGAAGAGGACGAGAAGGATGGCCGCTCCCCGGCTCTCCTTCGCGACGCCGAGAGCCGTCAGCGTCCCCTCCAGCCCGGCGTCGAGGGCGCGGATCGGGGGCGTCTTCCGGATCCCCTCCCCTCCCGTCAGCGTCTTCAGCGCCGAGGTCGCGGCGGCCCCCCCCTCGGCCTGCTTCGTCAGGGCCACCCGGGCCTCCGGCGTCAGAACCTGGTCGAAGAGCGGCCCGAAGAGGTAAGCCACAAAGGCCGTCGAGAGCGCCACGCCGAGCATGGCGAGAACCGCGAGGGCGGCTCCCTTCCGGTGCGGGCGGAAGAGGGCCACGAGGCGACGGACGTCGCGGGACGCGAGCCCGCGCCGCTCCGTCACGAAGCGCCTCCGCTGCGGCCGAGCGCCGCGAGAAGGGCCTCCGCGGCACGGGCCGCGGCGCCGGGCGGCCCCAGGCGCCTGCGCCCCGCGGCGAGGCGCTGCCGCGACTCCGCGGCGCGGCGCGGATCGTCGAGGAAGAGAGCGGCCTCCGCCGCGATCCGCGCGGGGGTCGCGTCGTCCTGGATCAGCTCCGGCACCGCCCGGACGCCGGAGCCGTCGTCGGAGACGATGTTGGCCATCGCGACGTGCTTCACCTTCACCAGCAGGTGCCCCAGAGCATAGGTGATCCGGTTGACGCGGTAGACGACCACCATCGGGAGTCCGGCCAGAAGGCCTTCGACCGTCGCCGTCCCGGAGGCGACGACGAGGACGTCGGACGCTGCGAGGAGTGCGAGGTGCTCTCCCGAGACGACGGTCCATCCGTCGAGGGCGGGACCGGCCACTTCGCGGAGGAGTGTCGCGGAGACCGAGTCGGCCCTGACGAGGGCGACCTGAAGGTCGGCGTGGTCCCTCCGGAGAATCGCCACCGCATCGCGCATCAGGGGGAGGAGGCGGCGGACCTCTCCGTCCCTCGAGCCCGGCATGAGGACGAGGCGCCGGCCGCCGGCCGGAGCAGGGGCCGCCGGTCCTGCCAGCTCCTCTGCGGCGCGGTCCACGAGCGGGTGCCCGACCCAAACGACGCGGGCGCCGAGACCCCGGCGGTCGTACCACCCCTTCTCGAACTCGAAGAGGACGAGGAGGCGCCGGCCGATCCGCGCGATCGTCGCCGCGCGACGCGGCCGCCACGCCCAGACCTGCGGCGATACGTAGAAGACGACCGGAATGCCGGCGCGGTACAGTTTCCGCGCAAGCGGAAGGTTGAAGTCCGGCGCGTCGACGAGGAGGCCGGCCTCCACACCCTCGGAGACCGCGGCCGCCACCAGGTCGCGGATCAGCCGGCGTGCGAGGCGGATCTTTCCGAGGGCCTCGACGAGGCCGACGACCGCGAGGTCGCGCTGATGCGCGAGAAGGCGAACGCCGAGGCTGGCGCAGCCGTCTCCGCCGATGCCGAGGGCGGAGAGGCCGGGGAGCCGCCGGCCGAGGGCAGCCAGAAGCGCCGCGGCGTGCTGGTCGCCGGAAACCTCTCCCGCCGACACGAGGAGCTTGAGCGGCACCGTCATGGCCGGGGAAGGGAGAGGAGCCACGCAAGGGCGAGCCCTCCCCCCACGAGGGCGAGCCACGTGAGTCCGAAGAACCGCCGGACGGCGCGCGGCTCCTCCCGCCAGAGGAGCGCCAGGAACGCCGCCAGGAGCGTGGCGTGAAGCAGCATCAGGAGAGCGTGGTCGCGGAGGAGGCTCACGATGTCCCCCGGCACGCCCGATCGGCGGCGTCGAGGAGGAGGAGAAGGGACATGATCCCCGCCGTCAGCAGAAAGGCCGAGCCGGCCTCGTTGGTCGGCGCCAGGTCGGGCCGGCCGGCACCGAGAGCCCATGCGGCCCCGCCGAAGAGTCCGGTCGCGGCGATCGCCGCCGCTCCCAGCCACGAGAGCGGCTCGCCTGCCACGGGTCGCGGGAGGGTGCCGTGGAGGAGCAGTCCGGTCAGGAACGTGACCGCGACCACGAGGCCCAGGGCCAGGCCGCGCTTCGGACGTCCGACCGCGACCTGTCCCAGCCCGGGCAGGAGAAGCGCGAGCAGGAGGACGACGGCGAGTGACCGCGGGGCGCCGCGCCCGGTCAGGCCGTTCCCTCCGCCTTGCGTGCGGCGGCCCGGGCGAAGCCGCCCGCGAGCCGCTCGCGGGTGACGGCGAGATCCTCGGGGAGGGTGCGCGCCCCGCCGATGACGGTCAGAAAGCTCGTGTCACCTTCCCAGCGAGGGACGACGTGAAGGTGGGCGTGCCCGGGCACCCCCGCTCCGGCACTCTTCCCGAGATTGAGGCCGAGGTTGAGGCCGTCGCACCGGTACTCGTCGCCGAGCACCTGCTCCGCGAGAGCGGCCAACTCCATCATCTCGCTCCGCTCCGCCGGCGTCATCTCCGCCAGCGACGCGTGATGAGCGTAGGGGGTCACCATCAGGTGTCCGCTCGAGTAGGGGTAGCGGTTCAGGACCGCGTAGACCGACGTGCCCCGGTGGACGACGAGCGCCTCCGCGTCGGCGAGGCGATGAAGCCCGCAGAAGAGACATCCCTCCACCATCGTTCCGGCGTCGCGGGTCAGGTAGGCGAGGCGCCACGGCGTGTAGAGGATCTCCATCGACGGCGCGGAGCGCGGGGGCGTGCGCGCCGCCGCTCTCAACCTCCGGTCTGGGGCGTCTCGCCCGCCCGAACGGCGACGGCCGGGTTGATCAGCTCCTTCAGCTTCTTTCCCGGCTTGAAGTAGGGAACCCGCTTCGGCGGCACCATGACCTTCACGCCGCTCTTCTTCGGATTGCGGGCCACACGGGCTCCGCGCTGACGGAGGCGAAAGCTGCCGAAGCCCCGGAGCTCGATCTTCTGCCCGGCGCGAAGCGACTCGATGATCCCCTCGAAGACTTTCTCGACGATCAACTCGGCCTGTTTCTTCGTCAGGTCGGTCGCCTTGGCAACCTCCTCGACGAGGTCTGCCTTCGTCGTCGTCCCTTCGCTGCGGGCCGGGGGTATGCCTGCCTGCTCCATCGTCCCTCCGCCGGGGCCCCGGTGCCGGGGCGTCCCGAGGGTTCTCGATCCTGCTACGCTCCGCCCCTCACGTTTCGGCCGGCCCCCTCCCCTTCTCTGCCGGCTCAGGAGCTCCCGCCGCATCCCCCGGAGCCGGCGTTTCGACCGCCGGCGGGGGGGCCTTGGGAACACCTCTCGAGGAGAGCCCGATTCGCTGCTCTGCCGGCTCGATCCGGAGGATCTTCACGCGGACGGCCTCTCCCTCCCGGAAGTGGTCCGCGGGCCTCTCCCCTCGCGGCAGATCGGTCTCCGAGACGTGCATCAGCCCCTCCAAACCTTCCGGGAGCCGAACGAACACGCCGAAATCGGCCACTTTCGCGACGACGCCTTCGAGGATGTCGCCGGGCTGGTGCGCGGCCGCGAACTGCTCCCACTCGTTGGGTCGGAATTCCTTGATGGAGAGGCTGATCCGCCGGTTCTCGACATCGATCGCCGTCAGGATCGCC
>JBLMYG010000123.1:0-5980 GCA_050258155.1 Acidithiobacillales bacterium | reverse complement strand
CCGACCGCCTGAACTCCGTCGAGCAGGTGAAGCTCTCCGCGCCGGCCGCCGGCACCTACACGCTCACCGTGACGGCGTGGAGCGTGCCGGGCAGCGGCCGCGCCGACACCGACCGGCAGGGCTACGCCCTCGTCGCCTCGATGGCGACGTGCGACACGAAGGTGACCGCAGCCCCGACGGGACTTTCGGCGGTGAGCGACCCGGTCATGGGGGCGGACCTGTCCTTCACGAAGGCGCCCGGCTCGACGGTCACGCAGGTCTATCGAGCCAGCGGAAGCTGCAGCGCCGGCACAGGGAAGTTCCGGTACGTCGGGAAGACGTCGGGGGGCTTCTTCACCGACTCCCGCGCTCAGGGGGGTGTGACCTATTCGTACGTTGTCCGCGGTGCCGACGGCTGCGGCGAGGGTCCCGCCGGGGCGTGCGTGACCATCACGCCGGCCGGCCGCTGCGACAGAAAGCCGGTCTTCGCGGGCGTCACCTCTGCTGCCCCTGTCGGGACCGCCTGCTGGATCCGCCTGGGCTGGAGCGCGGCGAGCACGAGCTGCGTGAGTGGAGGAAGCCTTCACTACAACGTCTACCGCTCCGAGGCCCTGAGCCCTTCGGTGCCCGGTACCTGGGTGGGGAGCGTGGCGGGCCTGACCTTCGAGGACACCGGGGTCGCGGCCGGGACGTCTTACGTCTACGTCGTCCGGGCGGAGGACGGAAACACCGGCGGCAACGGGCCGAACGGGGGGAACGAAGAAACGAACACGGTCACCCTGATGGCGGCCGCATCCGGCGCACCTGGAGCCCTCGGTTCCTGGGCCGACGACGGAGGCGACGGCGGCGGAACGATGTCCGGCGGGCCCCCGTGGCGGATCACGGCGGGTCAGGCCGCTTCCGGCTCCCACTCCTATCACGCCGGGCCGGACTCCGGAACGTATCCGAGCTCCACCTGCGCCTCCCTGACGACGCCTCCCCTCACGCTCGGCACGGGATCGGTCCTCTCGTACAGCGCGCGCTACAACCTCGAGTGGCAGTGGGACGGCGTCGTCGTGGAGATCTCGGCCGACGGCGGCGCGACCTGGTCGGATCTTCCGCCGACCACCCCGTCCGGCTACCCCGACACGCTCGCGCAGACCATGTCCCCTCCGGCGAACGCCTGCGGTCTCTTGAGCAGCCATGGAGCCTTCACCGGCCCGAAGGACAACGCGAGCCTCACCGACTGGACGCGCTTCCAGACCAGTCTCTCACCGGCCTACGACGGGAAGACCGTCCGGATCCGCTGGCGCCTGACGAGCGACTCGAGCGTCGAGTACGAGGGTTTCTTCCTCGACGCGATCTCCCTGACCAACGTCCAGGTTCCCGTTTCCTGCACCGCGATCCCCAACCACCCGCCGACGGCACGGATCACGACCCCGGCCGGAAGCGTCTCGGCCGAGGCCGGCGTCGAGGTCGCCTTCGCCGGCACGGGGAGCGACCCGGACGCGTTCGACTCGATCCGGTACCGCTGGAGCTTCGGCGACGGCTCGCGCGACGCGACCGTCGCCGCTCCCCCCCCGCACCCCATCGCTCTTCCCGGGACCTACACGGTGACGCTGACGGTGAGCGATTTCCGCGGCGGGTCGGCCAGCGACTCCCGGACCGTCACGGTGGGAGCGCCGCTCGTCGCCGGGACGTCGCTCTTCGTCCCGGTCGTGACCGACACCGACGGGGCGAACGGGAGCCACTACATCAGCGAGCTGACGCTCGCCTCCCACGCCACGGGGCCGATCCCGGTTCTCCTCGCCTACACCGCGGCGGCGGGCGGCGGCAGCGGGTATGCCCGGCTCACGCTCGGCCCGGGCGAGCAGCAGATTCTCCCGGCCGCGATCGCGTGGCTCCGCTCCCGGAACCTGCCAATCCCGGACGACACGACCTCGAAGGTCGGCACGCTCCTGATCACCTTCGGCGTGACGTCGCCCGGCGAGGTCTTCGCCGGCACCCGGACCTACACTCGCGACCCGTCCGGAGGGACCGGCACGTTCGGCCTCTTCTATCCGGATTCGGGCGTCTCGAACACGTCGATCACCGTCTTCGGCCTTCAGCAGAACGACTCCCAGCGCTCGAACCTCGCCCTGCAGAATGTCGGCGCATCGCCGATCACGCTTCATTCCGACATCTTCGGCCCCTCGGGGGAGAGCCTCGGCGGCTTCGACACGGCTCTTCCGCCGTACGGCTGGTACCAGAAGAACCAGCCGCTCGCCGGCACCGGCGCGGCCTCGGGGCGGGCCCGGATCACGAGGGTGGCCGGGACGTCGCTCTTCGCCGCGTACGGCGTCCTGAACGACGCCGTCACGTCGGACGGCTCGTTCATGACGCCGCTCGTTTCTGGCGACGCGTCTGCCGGCGAGCGCCTCGTGCCGATTGTCATCACCGCCGGGGGCTACTCCTCGGAGCTGACGCTCGCGAACCTGACCCGGGCTCCGCTGCCGCTGACCTTGACGTACACCGCATCGGCCCAGCCGGGCTTCAGCCCCGAAGGCTCGGGAACCGTGACGCTGACCCTTCAGGCCGGAGAGCAGCGGATCGAGCCCGACGCGCTCGCCTTCTTGCGCGGCCTGGGGCTCGCAATCCCCGCGACCGGCAACGCCGGGGGGGCTCTTCTCGTAGCCGCTCCGGCCGGAAGCACGGCCGACGCGATCGCAGCCGGAGCCCGGACATTCACCGCCGGCCCCTCCGGGGGGTCCTTCGGTCTTTTCTACGCGGGTCTTTCACACGCCGAGACGACGGCAGGCCCCGCGTACGTCCATGCGCTCCAGCAGAACGACCGGCTTCGCTCGAACCTCGCCGCCGTCAACCGGGGAGACGCGGGAGATGCCGTCACGCTCCGGATCACCTTCTACGATGCGAGCGGCGCGATGCTCCCGAATCCGGAGACGAGAACGCTTCAGCCGGGTGAGTGGTTCCAGCTCAACCAGCCGCTCTCCTCGCGAGGTGCCGGAGCGGGCTGGGCGATGATCGAAAGGCTGTCGGGCCTGTCGCGTTTCGCCGCTTACGGAGTCCTCAACGACCAGGTGAACTCCGACGGGAGCTACGTCCCGATGAGCGCCCCCTGAGGGTCACCAGCTTCCATCCCTTCGCCGCTTCGCGACCTTCCGGAGAAGGAGGCCCCTCTTCAGATTGGAGAGCCGGTCGAGGAAGACGTGCCGGTCGAGGTGGTCGATCTCGTGGCAAAGCGCCCGGCCGAGCAGATCGCGTCCTTCCACGAGGCGTGACGCCCCCGTCTCGTCCTGCGCCTCGACCCGGACCTCCTCGGGACGCTCGACGACCTCGACGAGGTCGGGCAGCGACAGGCAGCCTTCCTCGTCGCGGACCTTTCCGCGGCGCTCCACGACGACGGGGTTCACGAGAACGATGACCTTCGACGGGTCCTTCCCGACCGAAAGGTCGACGATCGCCACCCGGCGGTTCACCCCGATCTGTGGCGCCGCGAGGCCGAGTCCGGGAGCGGCCCAGCAGGTCTCCTTCAGGTCCCGGATCAGCTCGTGGAGGGCCGGGTCGTCAAAGGCGGTGACGGGCTCGTTCGGGGCGATCAGACGGGGGTCTCCGTACTTCACGATGTCCCGGATGGCCAAACGCACCGTCCTCTCAGGGCCTCAAGAGAGATCCCGCGCCCTGCCAAGAGATTGCAGGGCCATGGACTACGGGTCAAGCCGTCTCCGCAAGTGGACAGGCGGGACTGGTACGCGGGTCGCATAGCAGGGGGAGAGGTCGAACGTGGCGTCCGTCCGAATTCCGATCCCCGCCGCCCTCGTTCTCGCCGCAGCCCTCGCGGCCCCGGCCGCCGCCGAGCGCGCGTCGTACTCGTACGTCTCGTACGCCGGCCAGGAGGTCTCCCTCCTCTCGAGCGCGGCCGACGAGGAAGCGGCCCGGGTCAACACGCCTGTCCTCTCCGGGGACCGGATCGTCACGGGGCCCTCCTCACGCGCCGAGGTGGTTCTCGCGAGCGGAAACGTGATCCGGATCGACGCGAAGTCCGAGCTCCGGTTCGACCTGATGTCGTTCACGTACGAGTCGGACGACGACAGAGACCTCCTCTATCTCGCGGGCGGCGACGCCGTCGTCGAGATCCGCGACTCCGAGGCCGGCGAACGCGCCTTCCGGCTCGACACGGATGACGCCACGGTCGTCGTCGAAGGGCGCGGCCTCGTCCGGGTCGATGCGGGGAGGCGCGGGACGGAGGTCTACGTCCTTTCCGGGGAGGCGCAGGTCCTGGGCCGCGCCGGAAGCGTGACCGTCCGCGAGGGGGGGTACGCGCTCGTCACCGGCGAGGAGCAGATCGAGACCGGCGAAGCGAGCCAGCCAGGCGACCAGTTCGCCCGCTTCGTCGACGAGAGGCAGAGCCGCCCCTCCGCCGGGGAGGCTGCCGAATGGGTCAGCTCGGACTACGACTACGAGTCGTCGCTGGCGGCCTTCGACGAGAACGGCAGCTGGGTCTATGCACCTTCCTATGACCGGTGGTGCTGGAGGCCCTCCGTCGCGGCGGACTGGCGGCCCTACTCGCTCGGTTACTGGCGGTGGACTCCCCCCGGCCTGACCTGGGTTTCCTACGAACCGTGGGGCTGGCTCCCGTATCACTTCGGCACCTGGTGCAAGGAGCCGACCGTCGGCTGGGTCTGGCTCCCGGGCGCGGCCTTCGCCCCGGCCTGGGTCTGGTGGAGCTACACGCCAACCTGGGTCGGCTGGTGCCCCATCGGCTACGCCGGCGGCCGTGGCAATGGCTCGCCGTGGGCGTTCCGCGCAGCAGGTGGCCTGGCCCGCCTCCCTCGCGTCGGAGGCCGCGTCGACGTCACACGAATCGACGCGAACGGCTGGAACTACGCTCCGCTGAACCGGATCGGCAAACGCCTGGACCCGTCGCGCGACATCGTCCGGGGCGAACGCCTCCCCGTCCCTGCCGGCGCCACGGCGATCGTCTCGACCATTCCTCTCCGCCTCGAGCGGAGCGGCACGCCGACTCCGGCCGCCGTGCGCGAAGTGCTCCGGCGGGAGGCCGAGGGGGCGGGGCCGCGGAGCTCCCTGCCGGTGGACGAGGGTCTCACCGCGCTTCTTCGCAACGACCCGACACTCACGCCCACAGCCGAGCGAGAAGTTCTCCGCTCCACCACTCCGGCCCGCCGCGATCAACCGGCGGCTCCGAGGGTTTCCGATACGGCTCCCGGGCCACGCCGCCTCGGTGGCGGGTTCGCCCTCCCGAGGACGACTCTGCGCGAGGAGGGACGCCCGCGAGCCCCGATCGGCGAGGCCGACTGGCGAGTCGTCCCCTCGGGGCGGGACGTTCGCAGCGCCGTCAGCGCCGCGCCGCGGCGTCAGCCCGCGCTCGATAACGGCTGGCGCTCTCCGGCCTCTCGCGCGCCGGCCGAGGTCCAGCCGCGTCGGGAGGGTCGCAGCGCCCCGAACGATACCGGGTGGCGAGCCCCGCGCCGTGAGAGCCGGCTCACGCCCTCGGCCCCCCAGGCAGCGCCTGCACGGGCGGGGCCGCCCGTGCCGCGATTCGCAGCCCCCGCACCGCCTCCGGCCCGGAACGTCGCACCGCCGCCGGCCCCTCCGCGTGCCGCGCCGGCACCCGCACGGCACGCGGCACCGGCCGCGCCGCATGCGGCGCCGAAAGCACACTGACCTTCTCGTGTCTTCTTCCCGAGAGCAAATTCGCCTCTATCGGCGGCTGCATCAGCAGCCGCCGTATTGAAGAAGTTTCTTCTCGGAGACTCCTAGAATGACGAGATGGCCGGGCCAGGCGGGTCGAAAGTCCTCCGCTTCCTGACGATTCTCTATTTCGCCGAAGCCGGAGCGTTCCTCGCCCTCGCTCCGTGGAGCCTCTTTTGGCTCCGGCGCATCGTGGCCCGCTCGCCTGCGCTCTTTCATCCGCTCCTCGTCTCCCCGTTCTTCCGGAGCTTTCTCGTCGGCCTCGGGCTCCTCCATCTCTGGGTCGCCGTCCGGGACCTCGAGACGTGGAGGA
>JBLMYG010000122.1:0-15563 GCA_050258155.1 Acidithiobacillales bacterium | reverse complement strand
CGATCCGGAGGACGCCGTGCGAAGTGGTGGTCGTCGGGACGCCGATCGACCTGACGCGCGTCGTGAAGCTCGACAAGCCCGCCGTCCGGGTCCGGTACGAGCTGGAGGAGGTCTTCCCCGGACTCCTCGGGGCGGAGGTCGAGCGTGCGGTGCGCGGGCCTGCGCGGAAGACGCGCTAGACTCCGCGCCGGCCCACCGGCCGAAACCAGCGAAAGGAACGTCCCACGATGAAGAAGCTCGCGTCTCTCCTGCTCTCAAGCGCCGTCGTCCTCTGGACCGCGCCCGCCCCGGCCGACCAGAAGGCACCCCCGCCCGCCGCGGCGGCGAAGAAGGAGTCGAAGATGATCAAGACGGCATCCGGTCTCCAGTACGAAGACACGGCGGTCGGCACGGGCGAGAGCCCGAAGGCGGGGCAGACGTGCGTCATGAACTACACCGGCTGGCTCTGGGAGAACGGCAAGAAGGGGAAGAAGTTCGACAGCTCTTTCGACCGCGGCCAGCCGTTCTCGTTCCCGCTCGGGCAGGGGCGCGTCATCAAGGGGTGGGACGAAGGGGTCGCGACGATGAAGGTGGGCGGCCAGCGGACGCTCCTGATCCCGCCGCAGCTCGGGTATGGCGCGCGGGGCGTCGGAAACGGCCTGATTCCGCCGAACTCCACCCTCCTCTTCGAGGTCGAGCTGGTGGGAATCAAATAGGAATCTCTTAGAAAGAAACCGCGAGAGAGATTTCTGATATGCGGCGGCTGCTGTGCAGCCGCCGATAGAAGAAAATCTGGTCGTCGGGAGGCGGCTGTCAAGGGTCTTCGACCGCGGGGCGGCGCGGGCGCGCCCTTGACAGCCGACTTCCGAGGGCCAAGAGTGTCTTCTCCTGATGCTCTTTCTTTCTCGCACCATCCACTTCAACGCCGCCCACCGGCTCTGGAACCCCGCGAAGAGCGAGGAGTGGAACAGGGCGACGTATGGCGAGGCGGCGCGCCCGGCGTACTACGGCCACAACTACACGCTGGAAGTCTTCGTCGCCGGCACGCCCGACGTGGACGACGGGATGATCGTCAACCTCACCGATCTCGACCGGATCCTCCGGGAGGAAGTCGACCGACCGCTCGACCACAGGAACCTCAACGTGGAGATCCCGGAGTTCGCCCGTGAGGTCCCGACGGCCGAGAACCTGGCGCACTGGATCTGGAACCGGGTGTCGGCCCGTCTCGCGAAGGAAGGGTGGCGCTGCCGGCTCGCCTTTCTGACCCTGCGTCCGACACCCAACTTTTCGGTGGAGCTCGCCGACCCGGAGTTCGCGAAGAGCCCTCTCTGACCCGGCGTCAGAGCGGATGCCGGCGCGGCTCCCGCCGCCGGAACGAGAGGTGCTCCCGGGCGCCCGCACGGAGCGCTGCGGTGACGGTCTGGGGGCGCCCCCAAGCAACCTCGGTCGGCGCGTGAGCGTCCGAGGAGAAGACGAGCGGCACGCCCGCCGCGACGAGCCGCGCGAGGAGCGCCGGCGCCGGATACTCCTCCCCGACGGTCTTCCGGAGACCGGCGCTCGAGACCTCGACAGCCACCCCGGCCGCGGCAGCCGCCTCGACGGCGCGCTCCTCGGAGGCCGCCAGAGAGCCGGGCATCCGGTGTCCGAACTTCTTCGGCAGATCGAAGTGGGCCATGACGTCGAAGAGGCCGGTGGCGCAGGCTTTCGTCATCAGCCGCCAGTATTCCCACCAGAGAAAGACCGTCCCCTCCGTGTCGTGCCGCCGGGCCGCGCCGGGCGCGTCGATCCATCCCCCGGCGACGCGGTGGACCGAGCCGAGGACGACGTCCCAGTCGGTGCCGGAAAGCAGCTCGCGAAGCTCCGCCTCGTGCCCCTCGGCGTAGTCGGCCTCGATGCCGAGAAGGACGTCGATCCGGCCCCGGTACTCCTCGCGCAGCGCGAGGACCTCCTCGGCGTAGCCGGGCAGCTCGGCGCGCGTCATGGCCAGGGCGGGGTCCGGGTCGTCCCCCGGGAGGAAGTAAAGGGGAAGGTGGTCCGTGAAGGCCATCTCCGTCAGGCCGCGCCGGAGGGCCGCCTCGACGTACTCCCGCATTTCGCCGCCCGCGTGCCCGCAGCGCGACGTGTGAACGTGGTAGTCGGTGTCGTAGTCCGCCGGGGACATCCCCTCGGAGTGTAAGCTGCCCGCGAAGGGGGGGGCTCCCTCATGGCGATCCGGATCAACCGCGTCACCACGCGGGGCGGCGACAGGGGGGAGACGAGCCTCGCCTCCGGCCAGCGCGTCCCGAAGGACTCGATCCGGATCGAGAGCACCGGAACGGTGGACGAGCTCAATGCCATCCTCGGCCTCGCCCGTGCCGCCAACCGCGATCTGCCCGGCGCTTCCGAGGAGGACAGACGCCGCCTCGAGGGGATTCTCGAGCGGCTCTAGCACGAGCTCTTCAACCTCGGCTCCTGCCTGGCGACTCTCCCTTCCGAGCGTCGTCCTGGGCAGCCCCTCATCCAGGCGAAGCACGTCACGGACCTCGAGAGGACGCTCGACGAGCTGAACGAGGGCCTGCCTGAGCTGACCTCTTTCGTCCTGCCGGGGGGCGGGGGCGTCGGGGCGATCCTCCACCAGGCCCGGACCGTCTGCCGCCGGGCCGAAAGGCGAGTCGTCGCCCTCTCCCGGCAGGAGGCCGCGGGCGAGCAGGAGCTTGTCTATTTGAACCGCCTTTCGGACCTCCTCTTCGTCCTCTCCCGATGGGTCGCGAAGACCCGCCACGAGCCGGAGACGCTCTGGGACCCGGCCCGGAGCTGACGAAGCCACCGGTGCGCCCGGCCCTGCTCGTCCTCTGCCTCGCCGCCGCCGGCGGCCCGGCGGCGAAGGTCCCACGCATCACCGAGATCGACATCCGGACGGAGAACGTCTTCAGCCGGACGGAGGCGGCAGCGGCGTTCTTCCCTTACGAACTCGCGAACGCGATCCATCTCAAGAGCCGCAACAGCCTGATCGAGAAGTACCTCCTCTTCAGGGTCGGCGACCCTCTCAACCCGGATCAGCTCGCCGAGACGGAACGGAACCTCCGGGCCACCGGCCTGTTCCGCTTCGTCCGCGTCCGCTCGGAGGGAACGAAGGTCATCGTCGAGACCGGCGACGCGTGGACGCTCCTTCTCCGCGGCTCCCTGTCGAACAAGGGGGGGGTCACCACGTATTCGGCCGGCGTCGAGGAGAACAACCTCCTCGGGACGGGACGCCAGCTGAAATTCCTTTACGACAAGGGGACGGAACGGATCTCGCGCTCGTTCACGTTCGCCGATCCCGCCTTCCTCCGCCCGTACACGCTCTTCCGCGTCGTCTTCTCCGACCTGTCGGACGGCACGGTCTACGAGGGGCGTCTCCAGCGTCCCTTTTACTCCCTCGATACACCGTGGGCCGCCGGTCTCTTCTACCGCCAGGCGAGATTCGGGCCGAAGATCTACGCCGGCGGCGAGGAGGTCGCGGTCTGGAATCAGCACGAGACGGACTTCCGCGCCGAGGGGGGGCTTCGCGCCGACCTCACCGAGAACACCGCCCATCGGGTCATCGGCTCCGTCGAGTGGACCGACACCACGCTCGGGCCCGGAACCCTCGGGGCGCCGCCGCCCCCCGCCGATCTCCCTCGAAAATTCCTCTTCTTCGGGGCCGGCCTCCAGAAGGACGCGCGGCGGTGGATCCAGCGGTCCGACGTCGAGACGATCGGGCGCGTCGAGGACTTCAACCTGGCGCCCGTCGGATCCGTGGAGCTGGGCATCTCGCCGGAGGCCCTCGGCGCCACGGGAGCCGCCCGACTGATCGCCAGCGGGAGCATGGGGACGCTCCTTCCCTCGGGCTTCTCGGTCGCCACCCTGAGCGGGGAGAGCCGTTACGAGAACGGCTTCCAGAACACGATCCTGAGCGTCGATGCCAGGGCCTACTTCCAGTCGACCCGGTGGACCTTCGCCATGCGCATCGGCGCGATCTCGGGGTGGCGCCTCGACCCGGAGACCCAGTTCTATCTGGACGGCGAGACGGGCCTCCGGGCGTACCGCCTGCATGCCGTCTCCGGAGCCGGGCACCTCGTGGGGAACCTCGAGCTTCGGACGGTCTTCCTCTACGACGTCCTCCGCCTCGTCTCGATCGGGGCGGCCGTCTTCGCGGACGCGGGGGTCTCGTGGGGCGCTCCGGACGGATTTTGGCGACTTTCGGACGCTGGGGCCGGGCTCCGCTTCGGCCTGACGCGCGCCTCGCAGACGACCCTTCTCCGGCTCGACGTCGCCCGCTCATTCGATCGCGATCCGCTGGGTCGGAGAGGCTGGCTCGTCTCCTTCGCGTCGAGCCAGGCGTTCTAGAAGGCCCGTCAGTGAATCCCGTGCGCCGCGAGCCACCGCTCGGCGTCGATGGCGGCCTTGCACCCTTCGCCCGCTGCCGAGACCGCCTGCCGGTAAATCCAGTCGGCCACGTCCCCGGCGGCGAAGATCCCTTCGACGGAGGTGGCTGTCGACGGGTGCCGGATCGTGATGTAGCCCGTCTCGTTCATCTCGAGCTTCCCCCGGAAGACGTCGGTGTTCGGGCTGTGGCCGATGGCCGCGAAGTAGCCCGAGACGGGAAGGGTCCGCACCTCGCCGGTCTTCACATTGCGGAGGACGACGCCGGTGACGCCGCTCGCGGCCGCGCCGCCGCTCGGCTCGCCGAGGATGTCCTCGACGACGGTGCTTCGCAGGATCTCGATCTTCGGGTTGGAGAGCACCCGCTGCACCATGATCTTCGAGGCCCGGAACTCCTCCCGCCGGTGGACGAGCCAGACCTTCGTGCAGAACTTCGTCAGGAAGGAAGCCTCCTCCATGGCCGTATCGCCGCCACCGACCACGACGACCTCCTTGCCTTTGAAGAAGAATCCGTCGCACGTGGCGCACGCGGAGACGCCGTGGCCCAGGAGGCGCCTCTCCGCCGGCAGGCCGAGGTACTTCGCGGAGGCGCCGGAGGCGACGATGACGGCGTCGGCCGAGACCGGGCCGCTCCCCTCCAGCGTCAGGCGGAAGGGGCGGGCCGCCACGTCGACGTCCGTCACGGTGCCGGCAGCCATCTCGGCCCCGAAGCGCTGCGCCTGCTTGCGGGTGACCTCCATCAGCTCGGGCCCCTGGATACCTTCCGGGAAGCCGGGGAAGTTCTCGACCTCTGTGGTCGTCGTGAGCTGGCCTCCCGGCTGCACCCCTTCAAGGACGAGGGGAGCGAGGCCGCTGCGGGCGGCGTAGATGGCGGCGGTCAGTCCGGCCGGACCTGAACCGATGATGACGATGCGGTAATGGCTTTTTTCGGGCATGAGCCGGAATCTACTTCCTTCGGGGGGGAAACCGCCCGCCCGGGCGAGGATGGGTCAGAGTCCCTATTGGAGTTTCTGCCGGCGGGGGATAGATTCCCCCGGGGAGTGACATTCTAGACGAAGTCTAGAAAGCGACACACACCCCCCTTGATTCTTTCTTATACTCAGTCTAAATTAGCCGCCACCATGAAGGAGGACCCCAATGGCCAGTCTGACAGGCAGCAAGACCCACGAGAACCTCAAGCACGCCTTCGCCGGCGAGAGCCAGGCGAACCGGCGCTATCTCTACTTCGCCGACAAGGCCGACGTGGAGGGATTCCCCGAGATCGCCGGCAACTTCCGTGACACCGCCGAGGGGGAGACGGGCCATGCGCACGGGCACATGGACTACCTGAAGGCCGCGGGCGACCCGGCCACAGGCCTTCCGTTCGGCTCGACCGAGCTGAACCTGAAGTCGGCCATCGAGGGGGAGACTTACGAATACACGCAGATGTATCCAGGCTTCGCCCGGACAGCCCGGGAAGAGGGCTTCGCCGAGATCGCCGACTGGTTCGAGACTCTGGCGCGCGCCGAGAAGTCCCATGCGAACCGTTTCACGAAGCTCCTGGGGACGCTGAGCGCCTGAGGGGGGTGCGGGGGACGCAAGGCGTCCCCCGCGCGCAGAATCCCCGGTCGTCTCCCTGTTCGCTTCTTCGAGAAAGGACGCTTGCATGGGCGCTGTCGGACAGCCGGTGAAGGTCACCGATGCGACGACCCTCGCCGAAGAGCTGACCCGGATCGCCGACATCTGCCACGGCTGCCGGCGCTGCTTCTCCCTCTGTCCCTCCTTCGACGTCCTGTTCAAGGGGCTGGACGTCCCCGAGGTGGACGGGGAGGCGGGCAAGCTCCCGGCGCGAGTCCTCGACGACTTCGTCGACCTCTGCTACGAATGCAAGCTCTGCATCCCCCACTGTCCCTACATTCCGCCCCACCGGTGGCACGTCGACGTTCCTCACCTGGTCCTCGAGGCGCGCCGGGTCCGGAAGGAGTCGAAGGGGCTCCCTTTCCGCGAGCGGATGCTCTCGAACCCCGACCGCCTCGGGCGCCTCTCCGCGCCCGTGGCCCCCGTGGCGAACTTCGTCAACTCTCTCCCCGTCGTCCGATGGGGTCTCGAGAAGGCCGTCGGGATCTCGTCACGGAAGGATCTTCCCCGTTTCGCGGGCGAGACCTTCACCGCATGGTTCCGGAAACGCTCCCGGCCGGTCCCCGCAGCCCGGGATGGCGCGAAGGTCGTCTTTTACCCGACCTGCTCGGTCGAGTGGAACCGGCCGGAGATCGGGAAGGCTGCGGTCCAGGTCCTCGAGCACAGCGGAGTCGACGTCGCGGTGGAATACCCGCGCTGCTGCGGCATGCCTTTTTTCGACGTCGGCGACGTTCGGGCGGCACTGGGGGCGCGCGAGGAGGTCGTCGCGGCCCTCCTTCCCTGGGTGGAGAAGGGGTACACGGTGGTGACTCCCGGCCCCTCCTGCTCCCTCATGCTGCGGAAGGAGTACCCCTGGCTGGGCGGCGGTGAGGCCGTCGAGCGCGTCGCAAAGGCGACGCGGGACCTTCTCGAGTTCCTGATGGAGCTGAAAGGCAAGGGACGCCTCGTGACGGATTTCCCGGCGGCACCGGCGTCGATCGCCTACCACCTCCCCTGCCACCTGAAGGTCCAGAACATCGGCTTCAAGTCGCGCGACCTTCTCGCGCTGACCGGGGCGAAGGTCACGACGGTGGAGCGGTGCTCGGGCCACGACGGGACCTGGGCCATGAAGGCCGAATATTTCGAGGAGTCGATGAAGGTGGGGCAGAAACTGTTCGACGGTCTCGCTGCGGCGTCCGCCGAGGTCGTCGCGTCCGACTGCCCTCTCGCCGGCATCCAGATCCGGCAGGGGATGGGGGTCCCGGTTCTCCACCCCATCGAGGTCCTCCGGAACGCCTACGGGTTGCCGGACGTCCCAAGCTGAAGAGGAGACATGAGAAAGATCGAGCTCTCTGATGTGAAGAACCTGCATGAGTACGAGCTGATCCGGCACGACTGGCGAAAGAACGTCATCGCGGAGAAGGACCGGCGGCGCGTCCTCCTCGGGCCCTCGATGTCCCTCGTCTTCGAGAACCGACTGACGGTCCTTGCGCAGATCCAGGAGATGTGCCGGGCCGAGCGGATCGTCAGGCCGGAAGCCGTGCAGCAGGAGATCGACGTCTACAACGAGCTGCTCCCGGACGCCGGCGAGGTCGCGGCCACGCTCCTCGTCGAGATCACGGAGGAGGAGCGGATCCAGCCGGAGCTGGACCGTCTCATCGGGCTGACGAGCGGAAGATATCTCTTCATGGACGTCGGAGGCCGCCGCGTCGACGCACGATTCCTCGAGGGGCAGAGCCGCAGCGACCGGATCGCCGCGGTCCAGTACGTCCGATTCCCGCTGGGAGGCGACATCGCTGCGCGAGAGGCGCTGAGCGACCCGCGCATCCCGGTGTCCCTCCGCATCGACCACCCCAACTACAGAGCCTCCGCCGGACTTTCGATCGAGACCCGCCGGGAGCTCGCCCGCGACCTCGCGGCCGACTGAGCCATGCTGATCCATCTTCTCCGCCACGCCGAGGCCGAGACCGTTTCCTCGACGGGGCGCGACGCCGACCGCCGGCTCACCGCCGCCGGGCGGAAGCGGATGCGCGTCGTCGCGAAGGCGATCGCCCGGCTCGAGCCGACCTACGACGGGATACTCGTCTCGCCGCTCGTCCGATCCCGCCAGACGGCCGCGCCCGTGGCCTCCGCCTGCGGCTTCCGCGGGGAGCTTCTGGTCACACGGAGCCTCCTTCCGAACGCCGACCCGGAGGAGGTGCTCCACGAGCTGTCGCGCCTCAAGGTGAAGAGCGCCCTCCTCGTCGGACACCAGCCGCACGTCGGTCGTCTCTTCGGCCGGCTCGTGAGCGGTGGGCGGGACGTCGAGCTTCCGATGAAGAAGGCGGCGCTCGCCGAGTTCGAGGTCGCGGGCGATCTGTCGCTCGTCCGGGCGGAGCTGAGGTTCTACCTGTCGCCGCGGCTTCTCGAGCAGCTCGCCTAGCGGCATGGGGCATCGGCGGTCCTGATAGCATCTCCTCTCCCAAGGGGAGGGAATGGGTCGTTATGGGAAAAAGCATCGGACTCGGCTGCCTCGTCCTCGTCCTCGTCGGTGTGCTCGCCCTCGGGGGGTGGGCGGCGGGGACATACAACCGCCTGAACGAGGCCGATCAGAAGGTCACTGCGGCCTGGGCGCAGGTCGAAAACCAGTACCAGCGCCGGATGGACCTGATTCCGAACCTCGTCGAGACGGTCAAGGGGGCGGCGAACTTCGAAAAGGGGACCCTGGAGGGGGTCATCCAGGCCAGAGCCTCGGCCACGCAGGTGAAGATCGACGCCAACAGCATCAAGGATCCCGCCGTCTTCGACCGCTTCCAGAAGGTGCAGGACCAGCTCGGCGGCGCCCTGGCGCGCCTGCTGGTGGCGGTGGAGAGGTACCCGGAGCTGAAGGCGGTGCAGAGCTTCCGGGACCTCCAGGTGCAGCTCGAAGGAACGGAGAACCGGATCGCCGTGGCACGGCTCGACTTCAACGCGGCGTCCCTCGTTTACAACACGCTCCGGAAGTCGTTCCCGACGCTCATCGTCGCCAGCTTCGCCGGCTTCAAGGAGAGGCCGTATTTCAAGGCAGCGGAGAGCGCGGCGACGCCGCCGGCCGTCAAGTTCTGAGGCGTCCGGCCGGATGCCGGCAGCCGGCGTCGGCGCGCCCCTCCCGGCCCGTCAGATGAAGAGGCCATTCGCCGCCCTTCCGGCGCTCGTCCTTCTCGCCCTTTCGGCGAGCGCGGCGGCTCCCGTTCCGCCGGCGCCGTCGACTTTCGTCACCGACGGCGCGGGCGTCCTGTCGCCGGGGACCCGGAGCGCGCTGGAGCAGCGCCTCCGCGACTTCGAGGCCGAGACCTCGAACCAGCTTCTCGTCTACATCGAGCCCCGCCTCCCCGCCGGGACGACCCTCGAGGAATACACGATCGCAGCGGCGCGCGCCTGGCGCGCGGGCCAGAAGGCGCGAAACAACGGCGTCATCTTGTTCGTCTTGCCCGAATCGCATGCCGCCAGATTCGAGGTGGGCTACGGGCTCGAGGGAGCCCTTCCGGACGTGCTGGCGGGGAGGATCCTCCGGGACGAGGCGATTCCGCGCTTCAAGGCCGGCGACTGGGACGGCGGTGTCCGCGCCGCCGTGGACGGCGCCATCGCCGCCACGAAAGGGGAGTACAAGGGAACCGGCCGCCCGTCGGGGCGGCGTTCCGGCGGCCTGCCGTTCTGGCTCGTCTTTCTCGTCCTCTTTCTCATCTTCCCGGCCCTCCTCGGAGGGGCCGGCATCGGCCGCCGCCGACGCTACTGGTACATCGGAAGCGGCGGGTGGGGCGGCGGCGGATGGGGAGGCGGTGGCTGGGGCGGCGGCGGCTTTTCCGGAGGCGGAGGTTTTTCCGGCGGGGGAGGCTCCTTTGGCGGCGGCGGCGCCAGCGGGAGCTGGTGAGGAGAGCGATGGCAAGGCGATCGACGACGAAGGATTTCTTCGATGGCCTCGACCGGCCGGCGATCGTGGAGGCGATCCGGCGCGCCGAAGAGAAGGGTTTCGGGGAGATACGGGTCCACCTTCACCATGGGCGGACAGGAGACGCCCGGAAAGCCGCCGAAACGACCTTCCTCCGCCTCGGAATGGACCGGACGGCCCATCGGACCGGCTGCCTTCTGTTCATCGTTCCAGAGGAGAAGGCCTTCGCCGTGATCGGCGACGCCGCCATCCACGAGAAGGCGGGGGACGCTTTCTGGGCCTCGGCCCGGGACAGGGCGGCCCTTCTGTTCGCCGAGGGGAGATTCACCGAGGGCATCGTGGCGGCCGTTGAGCTGATCGGAGAGGTCCTCTCCCGACACTTCCCGAAGGGAGCCGGCGAGGCCGATACGAACGAGCTCGTCGACGAGGTCAGCGAAGATTGAGACGGCGAAGTCGAGCTCTCCGTGCTTTTGACATGTGGGGTCCGCGGTGATACGTTGATTGGCCGTTTTTTCGGAGGTTCATGGCCATGTACGCCGTTATCCAGACAGGAGGCAAGCAGATCCGCGTGGCCGAAGGCGACGTGATCCGCGTCGAGCGCCTCACGCCGGAGCCTCTCTCCCGGGGAGCGGAGGTCCTCCTGGGCGAAGTCCTCGCCGTCGGAAGGGACGACGGCCTCCATCTGGGGACGCCGTTCGTGTCCGGCGCGTCCGTGAAGGGCGTCGTCGTCCGCGAGACGCGAGGACCCAAGCTGATCGTTTACAAGAAGAAGCGCCGGAAGCAGTTTCAGCGGACGCACGGCCACCGGCAGAATCTCGTCGAGATCCGGATCGAGGCCATTTCGGCCTGAACCGCCGGGCGGAGGAGATCGGGAATGGCTCACAAAAAAGGTCAGGGTTCCTCCCGGAACGGGCGGGACAGCAACAGCCAGCGCCTCGGGGTGAAGCGCTTTTCCGGGCAGCTCGTCACGGGCGGCTCCATTCTCGTCCGGCAGCGCGGCACCCCGCTGAAGCCCGGAGCGAACGTGGGGCGAGCCAAGGACGACTCCCTCTTCGCGAAGGTCACCGGCGTCGTCGCGTTTCACGACAAGGGCCGCCTCGGCCGCTTCGTCAGCATCACGCCGGCTCAGGCCGAGCCGACCTGAGCCGGGCGGGCCCGCCCGCTTCCATGTTCATCGACGAGGCCCGGATCCACGTCGCCGCCGGCGACGGCGGGAACGGCTGCGTCGCCTTCCGCCGCGAGAAGTCGGTCCCTCGGGGAGGCCCGTCAGGAGGCGACGGGGGCGATGGCGGCTCGGTGACCTTCGTGGCCGACGGAAACCTGAACACGCTGTATGCCTTCAGGTTCAACAAGCGGTTTGTCGCGGGGCGGGGAGGGCACGGGAAGGGCTCGAACCGGCATGGCGCGAACGGGAAGCCGCTGGAGATCACCGTTCCGCTCGGCACGGTCGTCATCGACGCCGCGACCGGCGAGCAGCTCGGCGACCTGACCGTGGACGGACAGACGCTTCTCGTGGCTGCGGGGGGACGCGGCGGCCGGGGAAACGCCCGCTTCGCGACGTCGACGAACCGGGCGCCGAGGCGGGCCGATCCGGGGACGAAGGGGGAGGAGCGCGACCTGGGCCTTTCCCTGAAGCTCCTGGCCGACGTGGCCGTCGTCGGGCTCCCGAACGCGGGGAAGTCGACCCTCGTCTCGGCGATCTCGGCGGCGCGCCCGAAGATCGCCGACTATCCCTTCACGACGCTCGTGCCGCACCTCGGTGTCGTCTCGTGGGCCCGCTTCCGGACGTACGTCGTGGCCGACATCCCCGGCCTCATCGAGGGCGCGCACGAGGGATACGGCCTCGGCATCCGGTTCCTGAAGCACGTCGAGCGCTCCCGACTCCTCTGCCACCTCGTGGACTCCTCCGCGCTCGACGGCGGCGATCCGGACGGGGACGCCGAGCGGGCCGTGTCGATTCTCGAGAGGGAGCTCGAGGCTTTCGACCCCGTTCTCGCGGCCCGCGAGCGCGTGATCGTCGCCACCAAGCGGGAGATCGCCTCCGGCGCGCAGATCGCGGCCGTCCGGCATGCCGCGGTGCGGCGCGGGAAGGCGTTCTTCGCCATCTCCGCCGCGGCTCACCAGGCCCTGGGGCCTCTCGTCGACCACCTCGGCACCCGGCTCCTGGAGAGCGCGGCGTGACCGCCGGGCACCCGGGCCCTCCTCGGGTCGGCATCTTCGGCGGCTCCTTCGATCCGGTCCACAGGGGACACCTGGCGCCGGTCGAAGCGGTCGCCGCCCGCCTAGGCCTCGACGAGGTTCTCTACGTCCCGGCGTACTGCCCCCCGCACAAGCCGACGGGGCCCTCGGCCCCCTCGCACCACCGCTTCGCCATGCTGGCCCTGGCGCTCGCCCCGATGCCCGGATTCCGGCTCTCCGACTTCGAGGTCGCGAAGGGCGGGACGACCTATACCGTCGAGACCCTGCGACAGATGCGAGCGCTCCGCCCGGACGAGGAAATCGTCCTCGTTCTCGGGTCGGATGCCCTCGTCTCCTTCGATAAGTGGCGGTCGTGGCGCGAGATCGCCGACGGGTATCGGTTTGCCGTCATCCACCGCGAGCCGTTCGACTACGAAAGGACGCGCGACGCCCTGCCGCCGGAGCTGCGGACCCGGATGGCGCCGGAGGGGGTCCTCTTCGACGAATCGCCCGAGGAGGCGACGATCTTCTGGGGAGGGAACGCACCGGTTACAATCTCGTCCACGTGGCTAAGGCGCGCCATTCCCGCGGGAGAGGACCTGGACGGAGGCCTCCCGCCGAGCGTCGAAGCGTACGTCCGGCGCCACCGCCTCTATCTCGGCACGTAGAACCCGCCGTCACCCGCGCCGGGGAGGTCGGCCCCGCGCCGGCACGTCCGGACCGCGAGGCCGAGCCGGACGCCGCGGAGGAGCGGCTGGTGGCTCAGGTGAAGCGGGCCGTGGCGGCCCTCCTCGACAAGAAAGCCGAGAAGCTGGTGGTCCTCCATCTCGGAGGGCTGACGACGGTCTCCGACTACTTCATCCTCGCCTCGGGAACGAGCGACCGGCAGACGCAGGCGCTCGCCGACGCCGTCGAGACGGCCCTGAGGGCCGAAGGCCGGAGGCCCCTCTCGGTGGAGGGGTACCGGACGGCGAGCTGGATCCTCCTCGATTACGGCGACGCCGTGTTTCACATCTTCCATGACGCGTCGCGCCGTTTCTACGGCCTCGAGCGCCTCTGGGGCGACGCGCCGGACGCCACCGCGCACTTCAGCTAGGGCCGATGGCCGGCGCCGCGCGTCCCGCTCCCGCCGCGCCCCTCTTCGCCACCCGCCACCGCGGCCTGAGGGCCCAGCTCCAGCGCCTCGCGCGGACGGTCGACTCCGGGAGCACTGTCCTGATCCTCGGCGCGCCCGGGACGGGGAAGGACCGGCTCGCCCGGATCCTGCACGAGAAGTCGAAACGCCGAGACGAGCCGTTCGTGAGGATCGATCTCGCCGCCATCCCCGACGATCTCTTCGAGAGCGAGCTCTTCGGCCACGAAAGGGGCGCCTTCACGGGCGCCGTCGCCGGGAAGCCGGGACTGCTCGAAGGAGAGGGGGACGGAACGATCTACCTCGACCGGATCGACGTCCTGTCGCCGCGAGCGCAGGGAAAGCTCCTTCGCGTTCTCGAGGAGCGGGTCTTCCGGCGCGTCGGCGGGACCCGCCCTCTCTCGCTTCGCGGCCGTCTCGTAGCGTCCGCAGCTCCCGACCTGCCGCGGCGCGCGCGGACCGGCGACTTCCGCGAGGACCTCTACTACCGCCTCGCGGTAGTGACCGTCAATCTGCCGACGCTCGTGGAGCGCCGGGAGGACATCCTCGCGGGGGCCCGAGCGGTCGCCCGGGAGGCCGGTGGACCCGCCCGGCTGACGGCGGCGGCCGAAGCGAAGCTTCGGGACTTCCGTTGGCGCGGCAACTGGCGGGAGTTGGAGAACGCCGTCCGACGGGCGGCTCTCGAGGCTCGAGACGCCGGCGCCGCCGTCCTGGATGCCTGCCATCTCCGCCTTCTCGGCCGCGACGACCCGGAGGCTCTGCTTTACGAGGCGGGCCGGACCGGCTGGACGCTCCGGCGCCTCGCGGACGCCTACATCGAGATCGTCCTCGAGGAGACCGGCGGAAACGTGGCGGAAGCGGCCCGGCGGCTCGGCATCGCCCGAAAGACCCTGTACGAGAGGCGTCGCGGCCGCCCGTGAGGATTCCGGGAGGTGCGTGCTATCCTCCCGCACCCCCGGACAACCCTGCCGTGTCGGCGGGCTCGACCCGCGACGGCGGGACGGGTTTCCGGGGCGGCCGCGCCGCCGGACGGCGACGCGCAATCGAAGGGATCGGGGGATCACCAGCATGGCTCCCAGAAGCGCTGCGATGACGGCAAGAAACGTGAAGAAGGACGGCCTCGAGAGGACTCGCCGGCGTCTTCTCGCAAAGCGCGACGAGCTCCTGAAGGACCTCGCCAAGAACCGCGAAGTCTCCGACGAGACGGTGGAAGAGTCCGCGCAGGACATGGTGGACCGCGCCACGTCGGCGTACACGAAGGAATTCGCCTATTCCCTCTCGGAGGCGGACCGGAAAACCCTTCTCCTGATCGACCAGGCGCTCGAGCGGATCGAGGCGGGAACGTACGGAACCTGCGTCCATTGCGGACAGCCGTGCCAGGAAAAGCGGCTCGAGGCCGTTCCGTGGGCCCGCCACTGCTTCGAGTGCCAGGAGCTCCAGGACAAGGGTCTCATCTAGCAAGAATCTCTTAGAAAGAAACCGACCAGAGACGAGAGATTCTGATATGCGGCGGCTGCAACTGCAGCCGCCGATAGAAGACAATCTGGTCGTCGAAAGGCGGCTGTCAAGGGTCTCCGACCGCAAAGCGGCGCGCACGCGCCCTTGAGAGCCGCCTTTTGACGAGCAAGTGCTTGTAGTCCCCTCGGCCCCGGGCCCGTCGTAGGATCGCTGTCGTGCGCGATCGCTCGAAGGCCGATCCGTTCGCGGCGCTGGAGCCGCTTCTCGAAGCGGTCCGTCGGAGGCCGCTCCCCCCGGTTCTCTTCGTCGGGGGCGACGACGACTGGATCGTGGCCGAGGCGGTGCACCGCCTCCGGGCGGCATTTCTGGAGGCCTTCCCCGAGGGCGAGGTCGCGGAACACGAAGGGACGGCCGAAGGGCTCGGGCAGGCTGTCGCGGACGCAGCCACGGTGGCACTCTTCGCCTCGAACCGCCTCGTCCTTCTCGAGGGGACGGAGCTTCTCCGAACGCGGGCCCCGACGGCCGACGAGCTCGAATCCCTCCTCGGCGAAGCGGCCGACGCCGGCGAGCGGCCGTCCGACGTGGCCGCTTCCCCGCCGCTCCGACGCGTGGCGCGCCGGGTGCTCGGCCTCGCGGCGGCAGCCGGCATCGACGTCGCCGATGGTCCCGAGGAGGCGGCGCGCCGGCTGGCGGCGAGGGTGAAGCGGCCCGACTTCGCGGGAGAGATCGCCCCGCTTCTCGCGCTCGCCCTCGAGGCCGGTGAGGGGGGTGAAGTTTTCGCGGCAACGCTCTCCGACTATGCCTCTCGGGCCGTGCCCGGCGACAACGTTCTTCTCGTCCATGCGATTTCTCCCGACGCAAAGCATGGGGCCGTGGCCGTCCTCCTCCGCTCCGGGCCTGCGGCCGACCTGTCCGTGGCCGACGAGAAGG
>JBLMYG010000121.1:0-7141 GCA_050258155.1 Acidithiobacillales bacterium | reverse complement strand
CAGCGCTACGTGGACCTGATCGTCTCGCCCGAGACACGGCGGACCTTCGAGGTCCGGGCGCGGCTCGTCTCCTTCATCCGCCGCTTCTTCGACGCGCGGGGCTTTGTCGAGGTCGAGACGCCGATGATGCAGCCGATCCCGGGCGGCGCCGCGGCACGCCCCTTCATCACGCACCACAACGCCCTCGACATCGATCTCTACCTCCGGATCGCCCCGGAGCTCTACCTGAAGCGCCTCGTCGTCGGCGGCTTCACGAAGGTCTACGAGATCAACAGGAATTTCCGGAACGAGGGGATCTCGACGCAGCACAACCCCGAGTTCACGATGCTGGAGTTCTACACGGCCTATGCCGACGCCCGCGACCAGATGGCCCTCACCGAGGAGCTCGTCGAGTCGGCCGCGCGCGAGATCCTCGGGACGACGGACCTGAAGTGGGGCGACGAGACGATCTCCTTGAAGGCCCCCTTCCGGAGGATCAGCATGGTCGACGCGATCCTCGAGCATGCGAGTGAACATCTGAAAGAGAAACTGAGAGGGAGAGAAGAGGGGACCGATTCTTCGAAGGGTCCCGAGCGGATGGAGGAGCGGCCGTCCGCGACGAGAAAGGCCGACGACGACTTCCTTCGCAGACTCTTCAGGGAAAACTACATCGGTGATCTACGCCTTCTAAGAGAATTTGCGGCGGAAGCGGGAGTCACGGACGTTTCCCGATTCGGAGACTCCCGCGGAAAGCTCCTCGCCGAGATCTTCGGCGCCGTTGCCGAGAAGCAGCTCGTTCAGCCGACGTACGTCGTGGACTACCCGGCCGAGATCTCGCCCCTCTCCAAGGTGAAGCCGGACGACCCGGCCACGGCGGACCGGTTCGAGCTCTTCATCGGCCGGATGGAGGTGGCGAACGGCTTCTGCGAGCTGAACGACCCGGACGAGCAGGCCGAGAGATTCCGGGCGCAGGTGGCGGAGCGGAAGAAGGGGGACGAGGAGGCGATGCTCTTCGACGAGGACTACGTCGAGGCCCTCTCCTATGGCATGCCGCCGACGGCCGGGGAGGGGATCGGCATCGACCGCCTCGCCATGCTCTTCACGAACTCCCCCTCCATCCGCGACGTCATCCTCTTCCCGCTCCTGCGGCCGAAGGCGTGATCGGCTTTCTCCTCGCCCGGCGATACATTCTCGCTTCGCGCAAGGAGGCGCAGGTGGGGGTCGTGGCGCTCGCAGCGTTCATCGGCCTGACGCTCGGCGTCGCTGCCCTGGTCGTGTCGCTCGCCCTCCTCGCCGGGTTCCAGACTCACATCAGGTCGCGCCTTCTGGCCGAGACGCCGCCCCTGATGGTGACGCCCGCAGGGCGGGGCGATTTCACGCCGGCGGACCGTCTTCCCGAGAAGCTGGCGGCCGTTCCCGGCGTCGTCTCGGTCTCTGCCGTGGCGCGCGGGCGGATCTGGATCAGCATCTCCGGACGGACGGCGCCGGCCCTCGCCGTGGGGCGCTCCGGAGCGAAAGGGCTCGCCCTCGACCTGACGCAGGCGCGGTCCCTCGGCGCTCTTGCCGGGGACGACGCGACGCTCGTCTCTTCCCGGACCCGCCTTTCGCCGCTGGGCCCGGTCCCGATCGCCGTCACGATCCCCGTGGAGAAGATCGTACCGGCCTCCACCGGCCGCCGCGAGCCGGAGGCCGTCCTGCCGCTCGAAGTGGCCCGGAGGCTCTTTGCCCTTCCCGCCGGGGGCGCGACCGGCTACGAGGTTTTCCTTTCGGACCCGCGGCGGGCACCCGAGACGGCCGGCCTCGTGGCGGCGGCGCTCGGGAAAGGGGTCAAGGTGACGACGTGGGAAGAGGCGAACCGGGCCCTCGTTCTGGCGCTCCGGCTCGAGCGGATCGTCCTGTTCGCGACCGTCTTCCTCATCGTCATCGTGGCAGGGCTCAATCTGGCTGCGACATCGGCCGTTCTCGCGGCGACCCGGGCGGGGGACGCGGCGATTCTGGCCGTTCTGGGAGCGGCGCCGCGGACCGTTGCCGGCGTCTTCCTCGCGGCAGGGGCCGGCATCGGAATCCTCGGCACGGCGGCCGGCGCTGCGCTCGGGACGGCAGCTGCGCTGCTCCTCGATGTCACGAAGGCCATCCCGCTCCCCGCGCACCTCTACTCGCTGGCCCACGTCCCCTTCCGCGTCGAGGCGTCCGAGCTGCTGACGGTCATGGTCCTCTCGGCTCTCTGGTCGGTCGCCGCGGCGGCGATCCCGGCGCGGACGGCCGCACGCCGGCCCGTCGCGGAGGTCCTCCGTGCCGTCTGACGGGCCGCTCCTCGTGGCGGCGGATCTCGCAAAGGGGTTCGGCGCCGGCGAGGCTCGCGTCGAGATCTTTCGCGGAGTCTCTCTCGAGGTCCGTCCCGGCGACGTCCTCGCCGTCACCGGCCCCTCGGGCTGCGGAAAGTCGACGCTCCTCCACCTCTTTGCGGGGCTCGAGGAGCCCGACGCGGGGAGCGTGGAGGTCGCTGGCTCCCGGTGGGCGGGGCTCTCGCCGGAGCGAAGAGCAGCGCTCCGCGGAGAGACGATCGGCTTCGTCTTCCAGTTCCACCATCTCCTCCCCGAGCTGACCGCCGCCGAGAACGTGGCGCTTCCTCTTTTCCTGGCCGGCGTCGCCTCTGCGGACGCAAAGGCGGCGGCGGGGGAGGCCCTGGGGCGTGTCGGACTTTCGGGTCGGGCCGGCGCCTTCCCGCGGACGCTCTCCGGAGGCGAGAGACAGCGCGTGGCCATCGCCAGGGCCGTGGTCCGGCGCCCGCGCCTCCTCCTTTGTGACGAGCCGACCGGAAGCCTCGATACCGCGCACGCGGCGGCCGTCTTCGAGCTTCTTCTCGAGGTGGCGCGAGAGCGGGCCGGAGCCGCCGTCGTCGTGACGCACGACCCGGAATGGGCGAAACGCTGTGCTACGATGAAATTGTTGACCCCGAACGGGTTGACGGGCGTCTGAAAAAGATGTTCGAGAAGTACAACGAGAAAGCCCGCCGGGCGCTCTTCTTCGCCCGCTACGAATCGTCGAAGCTCGGCTCGAAGGTCATCGAGTCCGAGCACATCCTCCTCGGCATCCTGCGCGAGGGGGAGGACGTCATCAAGGAGATCTTCTCCCGATTCAACATCCGCCCGGACGACATCCGGCGGGAGATCGAGGGGGACCGGGTCTTCGTCGAACGGGTCTCCTCGACACAGGAGCTTCCCCTTTCGGAGGAGTCGAAGAAGATCCTCGCCTACGCCTCGCACGAGGCGGAGTCGATGATGCACCCCTACGTCGGCACCGAGCATCTCCTCATCGGGATCCTCCGTGTCGATCCGTGCGTTGCCAGCCGCATCCTCGTCTCCCACGGCTTCAATCTCTACGGGGTCCGGGAGGAGACGATCGCCCTCATCAAGGAGCGGGAGGCCACCAAGCAGAAGAAGGAGCTTCCGTTCCTCGCCGAGTATGCGCGGGACCTGACGGCCCTGGCGAACCAGGGCTCCTTCGACCCGCTCGTGGGACGCGACAAGGAGGTCGAGCGGATCATCCAGATCCTCTCCCGGCGGACGAAGAACAACCCGATCCTTCTCGGCGAGCCGGGGGTCGGGAAGACGGCGATCGTGGAGGGGCTGGCGCAGCGGATCGTCGAGGGGAGCGTTCCGCTCTTCCTGGCGAACCGGAAGATCCTCGCTCTCGACCTTTCTCTCATCGTGGCGGGGACGAAGTACAGGGGCCAGTTCGAGGAAAGGCTGAAGGGCATCCTGAAGGAGCTGAAGGACAACGGGGACCTGATCGTCTTCATCGACGAGATCCATTCCCTCATCGGCGCCGGCTCTGCCGAGGGGTCGCTCGATGCGGCCAACATCCTGAAGCCCGCCCTTTCCCGGGGGGAGATCTCCTGCATCGGCGCCACGACGATGAAGGAGTACCGGAAGTACATCGAGAAGGATCGCTCGCTCCTCCGCCGCTTCCAGGCGATCAACGTCGCCCCGCCCGACGAGGAGGAGACGCTGGAGATTCTCGACGGTGTCCGCGAGCGGTACGAGAAGTTCCACCGCGTCCGCTACTCCGACGAAGCGATCCGGACGGCCGTCTACCAGGCCAACCGGTACATCTCCGACCGTTTCTTCCCCGACAAGGCGATCGACATCCTCGACGAGGCCGGGGCGAAGGTGAAGCTCCGCAAGACCGCCGACACACAAAATCTCCGCCGGCTCGAGAACGAGGTGAAGCAGATCGTCAAGGAGATGAAGAAGGCGATCTCCGAGAAGGACTTCGAGCGCGCCGTCTTCCTGCGCGAGCGCGAGATCGAGATCAAGGAGGAGATCGAGCGGACGAAGAGCCTCGCCGCCGACGAGACCCAGGCGGTGGACGTGACCCGCGCCGACGTCGAGGAGATCATCTCGAGCTGGACCGGAATCCCCGTCACCTCCCTCCACGTCGAAGAGGCCGAGAAGCTCCTGCACATGGAGGCGACTCTTCGCAAGCGGATCGTGGGGCAGGACCCCGCCATCGAGGCGATCAGCCGGGCCATCCGGCGCTCCCGCCTCGGCGTGAAGAACCCGAACCGTCCGATGGGTTCGTTCATCTTTCTCGGGCCCTCCGGTGTCGGGAAGACCGAGGTGGCGCGCCGGCTCGCCGAGTTCCTCTTCGACAACCCTCGCGCCCTCGTCCGCTTCGACATGTCCGAGTACATGGAGAAGCACGCGGTGTCGAAGCTGATCGGGTCGCCTCCGGGGTACGTCGGGCACGAAGAGGGAGGGCAGATGACGGAACGGATCCGCCGGCAGCCCTACTCCGTCATTCTCCTCGACGAGATCGAAAAGGCGCATCCGGACATCGCGAACCTCCTGCTCCAGATCCTCGAGGACGGGCAGCTCACCGACGCCTACGGCAACGTCGTCGACTTCAAGAACACGCTCATCATCATGACGTCCAACCTCGGCACGAAGTTCCTCGTCACGCAGTCGAAGGTCGGTTTCGGCGAGGGGAAGGGGGCGATGGCGCGGCGCGAGGTCGAGGAGCTGGTCCTGAAGGAGCTGCGACGGGAGTTCTCGCCGGAGTTCACGAACCGGATCGACGAGGTCATCGTTTTCAACCCCCTCGGGCTCGAGGAGCTCCGGGCCATCGGGCGCCTCCTTCTCGACGACGTCGCGGCCACGCTGAAGCACCGCGGGCTGACGCTCCTCGCGGACGACGCCTCCATCGACTGGCTCCTGAAGGCCTCGGGCCACGACGCGACCTCCGGGGCCCGGCCGCTCCGCCGGACGATCCAGCGGCACGTGGAGGACGCGGTGTCGGAGCTGCTCATCACGTCGAGGGAGCCCGTGGCGTGCGTCGAGGTGACGACGGAGAACAACGAGCTCAAGGTCCGGGCCCGCTCGTCGGAGCCTGTGGAGCCGGTGGCGTCCGGTCGGTAGGCGGGTGATACCTCTCGGTCGGAGAGGCGCGCGCGCCGGCGCGGCGGGGGCGCGGGGGGTCCGCCGCGCCGTGCTGCTCGTCACCGCGCTCGGATCCGCCGCCTTTCCGCTTTGGGCCCAGGAGCCCGCCGCAACTCCAGCCCCCGCGCTCGCCCCCACGCCGCCTCCGTCCCCTCTCTCGGGAGCGATGCCCCGGCCGGTTCTCGAGCAGAAGGCTCCGCCCTCGACGGCCTCCACCGGCGAGAAGATCGTCGAGATCGTCACGAAGGGGGGGAAGACGGTCACTCCGGAGACGATCGCCTTCTATCTCGGCGTGAAGGTCGGCGATCCCTACGTTCCGTCGGTCATCCAGCGCAACTTCGGGCGGCTCTGGGACTCGGGGCTCTTCGAGGACGTGACCCTCGAGAAGGAGGACGTGCCCGGAGGTGTCCGGCTGATCGCCGTCATCGTCGAGCGGCCGACCGTGGCCGACCTCGAGTTTCGCGGGAACAAGAAGCTGACGACCTCGACGCTGAAGGACAAGCTGAAGGAGGGGAAGGCCGAGATCAAGCTCGGAGCGCCGGTCTCCCTTCGGGACGTGTCGAAAGCCAAGGCGGTCCTCCTCGAGGCCTACAAGAACGAGGGCTTCCGGTCGGCCTCCATCGAGACGTCGATCGAGCCCGTCGGCGAGAACACGCGGCGGGTCGTCTTCGTGATCGACGAGGGGGACAAGCTGAAGATCGAGTCGATCCGCTTCACGGGGAACACGGTCGTCGGACAGCAGACGCTTCGCAACGCGATGAAGAAGACGGCCGTGGACCACTGGTGGCGCTTCTGGGACTCGAAGTCGACGTACAACCAGGCGAACTACGACGAGGACGTCGAGAACCTGAGGAAGGTCTACCAGAACAAGGGGTACAAGGACGTCGTCGTCAAAGACGCCATCCTGGATGTCTACGTCGCGAATCCCAAGGAGAAGAGGCCGGAGAAGATCAAGCGGAGGGTCCGGATCACGATTCCGATCGTGGAAGGGGACCGGTTCTATTTCGGCAAGCTGAACGTGGAGGGGTCCACGGTCTTCCCGGCAGCGAGGCTCGAAAAGGTCTTCGAATACAAGCCCGGAAAGCCGCTGTCCTATGCCGTGCTCACCGACGGCATCAAGGTGATCGACTCCTCGTACCGGAGCCGTGGCTACATCTACGCGTTCATGAACCCGGAGTTCACCGAGAAGCCGAATCACGTCGTGGACGTGACGATCCGGATCACTGAGGGGGATCAGTACCGCCTGGGCCGCATGGAGTTCTCGGGCAACAAGACGACCCGCGACAAGGTCCTTCGCCGGGAGTTCCCGATCAACGAAGGGGACATCATGGACATGGAGACCTTCAAGAAAGGTCTCCAGAAGGTCACGCAGCTCGGGTACTACAAGGTCGAGGAGGAGCCGGACTGGCGCGTGAACCCGGACACGAAAACGGTCGACGTGACCGTCAAGGGAACGGACGTGAACCGGAACGAGGTCCAGTTCGGGGCGGGCTACTCGCAGCCCCAGGGGCTCTTCGGCCAGTTCTCGTTCTCGACGCGGAACTTCCTCGGCCGCGGCGACACGCTGGGCCTCCAGTTCCAGAGGGGCTCCTACTCCAACTTCTTCGACGTCTCCTTCACGGAGCCCTACTTCCTCGACAAGCGGATGTCGCTCGGCGGTTCGGTCTACAGCCGTGACCTCCAGTACCTCGACGTGCAGGACCAGAGGACGAAGGGGGTCA
>JBLMYG010000120.1:0-20412 GCA_050258155.1 Acidithiobacillales bacterium | reverse complement strand
ACCCGGTTCTTCGGGAAGAAGCCACGGAACTCCTGGTAGAGCTGCGCCGCGAGCGTCTTGTTGTGCGAGAGGACGAGCGTCGGCACGTCGAGCGCCTCGATGACCTTCGCCATCGTGAAGGTCTTGCCCGAGCCGGTCACGCCGAGAAGGACCTGTTTCGCCTTCCCCGCGCGAAAGCCTTCGACGAGGCCGGCGATGGCCTGCGGCTGGTCGCCCGACGGCGAGAGGGGGGAGACGACCTCGAACGGGGGCACGCTACTCGGCGGCCTTCTTCAGCGCGGCGGAGAGATCCCGGATCTCCTCCGGCGTCACGCGGCCGTCACGGATCGCGGCCATCACCTTCCGCTGGATCTCCTCCACCTGCTGCGGCTTCACCCGTCCCTCCCTCGCCCCGTCCGCGAAGCGCTGGAACCCCTGCCGGAACTCCGTGCGCTCGGCGGGCGTCACGTCCGCCGTGCAGCTCATCATCACGCCGTCCTGAAGCTTGCCGAGCGCCCAGCCCATCATCGACCGGGCGTTGGACATCAGGAAGACGAGCCCCACGATGACGACGACCGAGGCCCCGGCACAGCCGACGAGCCCCCATTTCAGGACGCCGCTCCTCTTCGCGTCGCCGGCAGGCGGCAAGACGATCGGCGGGAGCCCCGGCGGAGCCGGAGGAGTCGTTTCGGTCACCTTCCGACGTTATCAGACCCGCCGCCATGGATCAGGAGAGGGACGCCCCGGCCCGGCAGCAGTCCGCGTGCGAAAATGGCCCGTGGCGCGCCGCATCGCCGCCCTTCTCGTGCTCCTCCTCCCCGCGGTCGTGACGGCAGGGATCGGCGTCGGCGCCGGATACGCCCTCTCGAGCGCCATCCGCGTCCAGCGTGTCTCGGAGCTAGCGACGTACCGGCCCGACGTCGTGACCGAGCTGCGCGGCGTGGACGGGAGCGTCATCGCCCGCTTCGCGCTCGAGAAGCGGATCCTCGTCTCGCGAAAGGAGATCCCCGACGTCATGGTGAAGGCGGTCCTCGCGGCGGAGGACGCGCGGTTCTACGAGCACAGCGGCATCGACGTCCTCCGGATCGGCGCCGCTCTTCTGAAGGACCTCGCCCGTCGCCGGATGGCGCAGGGAGCCTCGACGCTGACGCAGCAGCTCGCGAGATCCGTCTTCCTGACGCCCGAGAAGACGATCGCCCGGAAGATCAACGAGGCGTTTCTGACGATCGAGATCGAGAAGCAGTTCTCGAAGGACCAGATCCTCACCCTCTACCTGAACAAGATCCCGTTCGGACACGGCACGTACGGGGTCGAGGCGGCCTCCCGCCTCTACTTCCGCCATTCGGCCCGGACGCTTTCCCTCCCCGAGGCGGCGCTCCTCGCCGGCCTGATCCAGCGCCCGGGCGAGTACTCCCCGCTGCGCAACCCCGCCACCGCCCGGCGCCGCCGCGATTACGTCCTCCGCCGGATGGCGGAAGAGGGGGCGATCACCGAGAAGGAGCGGCGGGCCGCCTCGGAGGCGCCGGTCGTCGTCGCGCGCAGCGCCCGGGAGGCCACGATCGGGCCGTACTTCTGCGAGGAGGTGCGGCAGTACCTGGAGAAGGAATACGGCGAGTCAGCCCTCTACCGGGGAGGCCTCAGGGTCGCGACGACGCTCGACCCGAAGCTGGAGGCGGCCTCCGAGGAGGCTCTCCGGTGGGGCCTCCGGAAGGTCGACCGGCGGAGCGGATTCCGGAAGCCGCGGAACCTCGTGGCCGAAGGGCTCGACCCCCTCACGTGGCGGGACCCCTCGTGGGACGACGCGACGGCGCCCTCCGACGTCGTGACGGCCGTGGTCCTGGACGTGACGAAGAGTGGCGCGGAGGTGCGGATCGGCGACCGGCGGATGACGCTTCCGGCGAGCGCGATGCGCTGGACGAGGACCGAGAGCCCGACGCGTCTCCTCCGGCGCGGCGACGTCATCCAGATCGAGACGACGCAGGACGAGAACGGAAAGACCGACACCTTCCTCTCGCAGGAGCCGCAGGTGGAGGGCGCCGTCCTGATCCTCGAGAACTCCACCGGCGCCATTCGGGCGCTCGTGGGAGGCTACGACTTCAGCCGGTCGAAGTTCGACCGGGCCGTACAGGCCGTCCGACAGGTCGGCTCCGCCTTCAAGCCCTTCGTCTACCTGACCGCCATCGACGCGGGCTTCACCCCGGCCGACACCGTCCTCGACGCGCCGATCACGGTGGATCTCGGCCCGGGACAGGAGCCGTACCAGCCGCACAATTACGAGAAGAAGTACTCCGGGATCGTCACCTACCAGTACGCCCTCGAGCACTCCATCAACGTCCCGGCGGTCCGCGTCGGCCTTCTCGTCGGAACGCCGAAGGTCATCGAGACCGCCCGCCGTCTCGGCATCCGGCAGCCCCTTCTCGCCTATCCCTCGCTGAACCTCGGAGCGTTCGAGGTGACGCCGCTGGAGATGACGTCGGCCTACGCGGCCTTCGCCACCGGCGGCCTCCTCTACAAACCCCGGATGATCGAGACGGTCCGGAGCTTCGACGGCCGCCTCCTCGAGCAGAGCCTCCCCGAGGCGACCGAGGCGGCCTCCCCTCAGGCCGTCTACGTTCTCCTCGGAATGCTCCGCGGCGTCACGCAGCGCGGGACGGCGGCTGCGGCCGCACGGCTGGGCCTCAACATCGCCGGGAAGACCGGCACGACCAACGACTTCACCGACGCCTGGTTCATCGGCATGACGCCGAAGTACACGGTGACCGTCTGGCTGGGGCACGACACGAAGAAGACGCTGGGGCCGAAGTCCGCCGGCGCCGACGTCGCCCTCCCGATCTGGATGCGGATCGTCGCGAAGATGAAGGCGCTCGGCACCGTCGGCGCCTCGGACGACTTCGCGATGCCCCAGAACATCGTCCTCGTGCCGGTGGACGAGGCGACCGGCTTCAGGGCTACCCCCGCCTGCACGAAGACGGTTCTGATGGCGTTCGTCAGCGGGACGCAGCCGACCGAGCTCTGCGGCTCCACGCCCCATGCCGTCTCGAACCTTCCCCAGTATCTCCAGCGCGCCCTCTACACGCCGAAGCGGGGCGAGCCGGCCGGGAGCGAGGTCCACGTCACCGACGCCCCGCGGCTCGCCCCGCCCCTCCCGAAGGCCGGCCCCGAAGGGGGACCACCAGGGTAGCTAGAACCCCCTAAGCCGTGGGGACCGGCTGGACCTCGACGACGATGCCGACCGTCACGTCGCGGAAGAGTCTGACGTGAACGGTGTGCTCCCCGAGGCGCTTGATCGGCTCCTCGAGCTCGATCCGCCGCTTGTCGATCGAGATCCCCCTGGCCCCCAGCGCCTCGGCCAGCTCCGCCGAGGTGACGGTGCCGAACAGGGCGTCGTGCTCGCCGGCCCTCTTCCGGAGGACGATCCGGGTCCCCTCGATTGCCTTCGCGATCTCGAGCGCCTGATCGCGCTCCTTCGCCATCCGGACGTCGTAGCGCTTCCGCTCCTGCTCCAGCCTCTTCAGGTTGCCGGGCGTGGCCGTGTAGGCGAGCGCCTTCGGCAGGAGGAAGTTGCGGGCGTATCCGAGGGCCACGTTCACGACGTCGCCGCGCTGCCCCAGGCCCTTGATGTCGTCGGTCAGGATCACTTTCATCGGCACATCACTCCGTCTCCGCGCCTCTTCATGCCGGCGGCGGGCCGCCGGCTCCTCGCGCCCTGCTCCATCGCTCCACCCGGCCCCGGACGTCGACGAACTCGTCGAGGAGCCCTCCGAAGGCGAGGACGAAAGGGAGCGGCATCTGAAAGACCACGAGGTAGACCAGCGCCCGGAGGAGCAGACCGGTCCGACCCCGGTCGAGGAGAGCGCGGATTATGGCGAGGCCCCTCAGAAAAAACAAGGCGGCGAGCGGCAGGAGGAGGTCCACGGCGCCGCGCCGCGCCGGCCCCGGGCCGAGTGCCGCCGCGAGGCCGGCCGGGACGAACGCCACCGCGGCCCAGAGCGGCGTCGAGAAGGTAGAGAAGGAGCGCTCGCGGAGCTCGCGCGCTTCCGCTCCCCAGAGCCGACCGAGCGGGAAGACGATCGCGCAGCCGAAGAAGACCGCTCCCGCCAGGAGTAGCCCGGGGAGCTGCGCCGCCAGCACCGACTCGGCCAGGCGGAAGACGCGCGACGCCGCCTCGATCGTCGATTCGTCCCAGCCGGCCGTCCGATAGGTGCCGACGATCTCGGGCAGCCTCTCCGCCAGCTTTCCCGCGAGCCATGGACCCGGGTCGATCCGCGAAGCGAGGACGCCGAGGAGGATCGACAGGAGGCCGATCCCCGTGGCCGCCGCCACGACGAGGACGACGTCGCCCTGCCGCCGGCCGTCCCGGGCGGCCGCGAGGAGCGCGAGCGCGGGGAGGGAAAGGAGCGCGACGGCCAGGATCGCCGCCGAAGCACCGCCCCCTCCCGCCACGAGCGCCCCGAGGAGAAGCGCCGCGGGAGGAGCCAGCGCGGCCATCGCGATGGCCTCGGCAGTCGTCGGGGCATCGAGGGCCGCCCGTCCGAGCCGCGCGGCCCCGAGGGGGACGAGGAGAAGGCCGGCCGGCGGCACCGCCACGCTGAGAGCCGAGCCGAGCCCCGCCCAGAGCGGGGAGAGAACCAGTCTCAGGATGCGGCGAGACGGCGAGGGCGCGGGAAGCATCGGGATGACACGAAATCGGGAAACTCTGTCCGGGGGGACGCCTTGCGTCCCCCCAGACCCCCCTTTAGTCCGCCACGTACGGAAGAAGGGCGAGGTACCGGGCCCGCTTGATCGCCCGCGCCAGCTTCCGCTGGTAGAACGCGGACGTGCCGCTGATGCGACGCGGGAGGATCTTCGCCCGCTCGGGCACGAACTGGCTGAGGAGCTTCACATCCTTGAAGTCGATGTAGCCGATCTTCTCTACGGTGAACTTGCAGACGCGCTTTCGCCGGACGAAGAACTTCTTCTTTCCCCCCTTCCTCGGGGGGCCGCCGGACGAAGGGGCGCCTGAGGGAGCTGACGACATGGCCATCTCTTTCTCCTTATTCCGCAGTCCCGTCGGCGGGCGGCGCGTCGGGAGCCGGGGCGGGGGCGTCGTGCGCGACCGGTTCCGTCCGGCGCGGAAGGCGCGGTTTCGTCTTCCGGGCCACCTTCTGCCCGTGGCGCATTTCCTCGTCGACGCGGACCGTCAGGTACCGGAGGACATCCTCGGAGAGGCCCATCTTCCGCTCCACCTCGCGGACGCCCGATGCCGCGGCCGTGAAGAGGAAGTTGTGGTACGTCGCCTCGGTCTTCTTCCGGATCGTGAAGGCGAGCCGGCGGCGGCCCATCGACTCGTCCTTCTGGAAGACGGCGCCGTTCTCGTTCAGGAGCTTGCGGAACTCGTCGACGACGGCCGCCGTCCCCTCTTCGTCCTTCTCGGGCGTCACGAGAAAGACCATGTCGTAAAGGCGTTCACCAGGCACGTCTGAATCCTCCTTCCGGATCGCGGGCGTCCTTCGACCCCGCGAGGCACGGCGTTGGACACGGGGTCCGGTGCCGGGCCAAGGTTGATCGTCAGCTCTCCGGCTCTTCCTCCGGAGAACGGTTGAAACGGTTCATGGCGGCCTCGAGCCCCTCGCGGACGATGGTCTCGAGGGCCTCGGCGGCCCGACCGATCGCCTCGTCCGCGACCGGCCGCTCGGCCTTCGAGAAGCGCGAGAGGACGTAATCGGCCTGGTCGTCGCCCGGCCGGAAGTGCTCGCCGCGGACTCCGACGCGGACGCGGGCGAACTCTCCGGTCCCAAGCGTCTCGATGATCGACTGAAGCCCCTTCTGGCCTCCCGACGACCCCGAGCGCCGGATCCGGATGCTGCCGACGGGGAGGGCGGTGTCGTCGGAGACGACGACGAGGCGCTCCAGGGGAACGGCGTGCTTCGCGAGAAGCCCCTTCACCGACTCCCCGGAGAGGTTCATGTACGTCTGCGGGCGGGCCACCAGAACGGGAGTCCCGCCGACATTGAGGCGGCCCGTGAGCGCCCGGCAGTCGAGCCGGTCGAGGCGCACCGACCCGTCACCGGCCCTCTTCGCGAATGCCTCCGCCACGTCGAAGCCGACGTTGTGACGCGTCCCGGTGTACCGGTCGCCCGGGTTGCCGAGTCCCACCACGAGGACGAGCTCCGCCTCTCCGATTACTTCTTCTCCTTCCTTTCCGGCTTCTCGGCCTTCTTTTCGACCTTCTCGGCCTTCTTCTCCGCCTTCTCGGCCCTGGCCGGCTCGGCGGCAGCCTCTTCGGCCTCCTTCTTCCCCTTCTTGATCACCTCGGGCTCGACCGGAGCCTCGGCCGCGCCCTCGGCCGGCGCCGCGGTCGCGGCGGCCGGCGCTTCCTCGATCCTCGGCATGCTGACGTGGACGACGACGCGGTCCGGCGCTTCGAGAAGCAGAGTCTTCTCGCCGAGCTTCAGATCCGAGACGCGGACGACCTCGTGGGCGTGCAGGTGGCTCACGTCGACCACGATGGCGGCCGGGATGTCGGCCGGAAGGCACTCGACCTCCAGCTCGTGGGTGACCACGTTGAGGAGGCCTCCCTCGTTCTTGACGCCGACGGCGATCCCCTCGCAGACGACGGGGACCGCGACCCGGAGCTTCCTGTCGAGGAGGATCCGGACGAAGTCGACGTGCAGAAGCTGGCGCGACACGGGATCCACCGCCATGTCCCGGATCATCACGTGCCGCTGCTGGTCGGTCCCCTTCAGATGCAGCTTGAAGATCGTGTTTTCGTGCATCCCCTTCCGGAGGAGATTCACGAGCGACTTCCGGGCCACCTTGAGCGGCAGCGTTTCCATCCCCTTTCCGCCCCCGTAGATGACGGCGGGAATCTGGTCGGCGGCGCGCAGCCGGTTCGCGGCGTTCTTGCCGGTCTCGTGGCGGTGCTCCACCTCCACGACGATCTGATCCTGGATCATGAGCGGGTCCTTTCTTCGGGCGTCCGGTCCGGGGCGTTTCCCGTCGGGCGGACGGTCCGGTCAAACAGGGGCGGAGTATAGACGATCAGACGAAGAGCGAGGAGACGGAGGCGCCCTGGTGGATCCGCTGGATCGCCTCCGCCAGGAGTGGGGCGACGGAAAGAGGGGTCAGCAGCGGGCAGCGGATGAGCTTGTCCTCGAGCGGTATCGTGTTGGCGCAGAAAATCTTCTCGATCGTCGATCCGTTGATCCGGTCGATGGCCGGGCCCGAGAGGACGCCGTGGGAGCAGCCGGCGAAGATCCGGTTCGCCCCCGCATCCTTCAGGGCCATGACCGTGTTGATGAGCGTCCCGGCCGTGTCGATGATGTCGTCCACGACGATGGCGTTCCGCCCCCTCACGTCGCCGATCACGTGGAGCACCTCCACCTCGTTCTTCCCCTTTCGCCGCTTGTCCACGATGGCGAGCTGTGCTCCGGTCCGCTTGGCGAAGGCTCGGGCCCGCTCCACCCCCCCGGCGTCGGGCGAGACGACGGTGAGCGGCTCGAGGTTCGCGTCGCGGATCGCGTCGAGGAGAACCGGCGAAGCGAAGAGGTGGTCCACCGGGATGTCGAAGAAGCCCTGGATCTGGGCGGCGTGGAGATCCATGCAGAGGGCCCGGTCGGCGCCGGCCGCCGTGATCAGGTCGGCGATCAGCTTCGAGGTGATCGGGACGCGCGGCTTGTCCTTCCGGTCCTGCCGCGCATAGCCGTAGTACGGCAGGACGGCGGTGACGCGGGAGGCCGAGGAGCGCTTGAAGGCGTCGAGCATGATGAGCAGCTCGATGAGGTTGGCGTTCACCGGCGGGCAGGTCGGCTGCACGATGAAGACATCCGCGCCGCGGACGTTCTCGTCGATCTGGCAGTAGTTCTCGCCGTCGGAGAAGTTGTAGAGGGTCACACGCCCCGCCTCGCGCCCCAGATTCCGGCAGATCTCCCCCGTGAGCGCCGGGTGCGCCCGCCCCCCGAAGACCTTCAGCTCCCCGTAGCCAAATCGATCCATCGCTCCTTCACTCCTCCTGTCTGACGCGGACGGGGCTCGGGGGACGGCGGATGTGGAATCGCCGTCGGTCCCGGGTTTCCCCAGAACATGAACGGCTGCCAGATTCGCCGCCGCCTTCGGCGGCTCGCGGCGCTTTGCGCCGCGCGAATCTGGCTGGGGAGGGAGGATTCGAACCTCCGAATGGCGGTTCCAAAGACCGCTGACTTACCACTTGTCGACTCCCCACCCGCGCCTCATCTTAAGGCTTCCGGGACCCTGCTTCACACCCGCCGCCGGGGCAGGCCCGCCGACGCCACTCGTCCCGCGAGACCGTCCGGGTGACCACCGCCCGGGCGCCGCCGAGTGACCCGAGCGCCGCCGCAGCCTGCTCTGCCACCTCACGGCTCCGGAAGAGTCCGAAGAGCGCCGAGCCGCTCCCGGAAAGGCGGGCCGTGACGGCCCCTGCGGCAAGGAGCGACGCGCGGAGGGACCGGAGCTCGGGGCGAAGCCGCTCGGCGGCGGCCTCGAGGTCGTTCCGGTCAGGCATCAAGTCTTCCCTCGGGCCGGTCGGCGGGGGCCCGGCCAGCGCGCCGGCGCCGACCTCGCGGTAAACGTCGGGCGTCGCCATCCCGAAGGGAGGGACGAGGAGAACAAGACTCTCGTCGGGGAGGTCGGGCAGCATCTCGATCCGCTCGCCTCGGCCGGTTCCGCGCGCGCGGCCGCCGGAGAGGAAGAAAGCCACGTCCGATCCGACCGTTGCGGCGACCTGCCCCAGCTCCCCGGCCGACAGGCCGAGGCCCCAGAGGATGTTCAGGCCGAGGAGGGCGGCGGCCGCGTCAGCGCTGCCGCCTCCGAGGCCGGCACCGACGGGAATCCTCTTCGTGAGGGCGAAGCGGGCGCCCCGGGTCGTCCCTGAGCGGGCCACGAGGGAGCGGGCGGCCACGAGGACGAGGTTCCGGTCGTCCGAGGGGAGCGGGGCCCCGGCCACCGAGAGCGTCAGGCGGTCGTCCTCTTCGACGACGAGCTCGTCCGAGAGGTCGATCGTCTGGAAGAGGGTGTCGAGCTCGTGGTACCCGTCCGGCCGCACTCCGAGGACGAGGAGAGACCTGTTCACCTTGGCCAGCGCCTCGAGCCGGAGCGTCATCCGCCCCTCCCCGGGACCGGCTCGCCTTCCGGCCATGCGGCCCAGCTCTCGAGGACGAGCTTCGCGGACCCCTTGGGACCCTTCGCCGTCAAGCGGACCGGGAGCGGCGAGGCGGGCTCGAGCGTCACCCGCGTCCCGTCCGGAAAGCGGAGGCCGGTGACGACCCCGTCGGGCGACAGGACCCCCTCTCTCCCCGCATCGTCGAGAGAGAGCCGGATGTCGGGCCCGACGCGTGACACGGGCCGGCCGTCGGCGGGCAGGTCCAGAACGCCGAGGAGACACCCGACGATGTCGGCGGCCGAGAGACCCGGCGGAAAGAGCGTCGCCTCGCCGGGCGCTCCCCCGTCGCGCCGCAGGGATCCTTCCCGGACGTCCGTCGCCAGCGGCGCCGACGTCCTCCAGTGGAGTGTCGTCCCGTCCCAGTAGATCGTCAGGTATCCGCGGGCAGCGACACCGAGCTTGCCGGCCGCTTCACCCCGGTAGAGCGCCTTGAGGCGTCGCGGTGCGTAAGCTTCTTCTCGCCGCTGATCCCATGCCGAGATGTAGGGGCCGGCCTCGGCGGCGGACAGCGGAACCGGAGGCGGCACCGTCGCACAGGCGGCGACGGTGAGCGCCAGAGCGAGCGCGGCCGGCCGCCTCACTTCCTTACGGGATTGTCCGCCACGCCCTCGGTCCGCCGGAGCTTTTCCTGAAGCTTCTTCCCGCCGTCCTCGGGCTTCAGCGTGAGCGCCCTCTTCCAGTGTATCCGCGCCTTCGTCACCTCGCCCTGCCTCTCGTAAAGGTCGCCGAGATGCTCCTCGATCGTCGGGTCGTCGGGATCGAGCTCCGAGGCCTCCTGCAGGTTCTTCGCGGCGAGCTCGAGGTCTCCGAGCTGGTAGTAGGCCCAGCCGAGCGAGTCGAGGTAGGCGCCGTTGCCGGGATCGAGCTCGACCGCCTTCCGGATCAGCTCGAGGGCCCGCGGCAGGTTCTCGCCCCGCTCCGCCCACATGTACCCGAGGTAGTTCAGGCCGGCCGCGTGGTCGGCCCGGACCGAGAGGAGCTGCTCGAACGCGGCGACCGATTCCGCCATCTTCTTCTCGCGCTCGAGCGAGGCCGCGAGGCGAAAGAGGAGGTCGGGATCTTCCCGGTAGGTCTCCAGGGCGGCGCGCGCCGTGTCCGCGGCCCGTCCGTACTTCTCGAGCCGCTGCCACGCGTCGGCGGCGGCGAGGGCTCCCTCCCGGCTTTCCTTCGCCAGGCCCGTCAGGACCTTTTCTCCTTCCGCCCGGTCGGCGTCCGGGGAGGACCGGAGCAGGAACTCCCCGAGCGTGGCGCGGACGAGGGGGCTCTGGCTCTTCGCGGCGGCCTCCCGGGCCACCTTCAGCCCGTCGGCCGGCCGTTCGCGGTCACGCGCGATCTGGACGAGGAGGTTGAACGCCTGCTGGTTCAGCTCCCCTCCTTCGAGGAGGTGGCGCTCCAGGAGCTTTGAGGCCCCCTCGTAGTCCTTCCGGAGATAGGCGATATAGGCGAGCTGCCCGTCGACCTCGGCGACCTCCGGCGACGTCTTTCCCTTCTTCGTCAAGGCGGCGCGGAGGTCGCGGAGGACTTTCTCCGCCTCGTCGAGTCGCCGCGCCTCGACGAAGTTGATCGCGCGGCGGAACGGAACGTCCGGGTCGTCCGGGTCGAGGGCGGCCAGCTTCCGGAGGAGCTCGTCGGCTTTGTCGGTCTCCCGAGTCTCCGAAAGGAGGCCGGCGTAGAGCCTGAGCGCCTCGCGGTTGCCCGGGTCGGCCGCCAGGACCTGGTCGAGTGTCTTCCGCGCTTCGGAGAAGCGCCGCGCCCTGAGGAGGAGCGATGCGTACTGGACCTTCAGCCCGAGGTTCGCCGGCTGGGCCTTGAGGTAGTGCTGGACGAGCGGAATCGCCTTGTCCCACTGGCGCCCCCGCTCGTAGACGCGAAGGAGCCCGAGGGACGCGGCCCGGTTATCCGGGTCGATCCGGAGAATCGACTGGAAGACGTCTTCGGCGTCGCCGAACCGGCCGCTCTTTTCCAGAGCCTCGCCGTAAAGGAGGGGCAGGGCCGGGCCCCGTCCCCGGTCGAGAACCCGCTCGAGAACGGTGACCGCTTCCTTCGGCTTGTCGAGCCTGAGCAGCGCCTGTGCGTACGCCATCGCTCCCGTCGGGTCGCCCGGCCTGAGGTCGTTCGCCTTCCTGAGCGCGGCGGCGGCCTCCTCGACACCCGCCGAATCCTTTGCGCTGGCGAGGAGGATCTGGCCCAGGATGCGCTGCACCCATGGGTCATCGGGAGCGAGGCGGGCCGCTTTCCGGGCCTCCTTTTCCGCCTCGGCGGGAACCGAGAGATCGCGGAGCAGGTCGGCGAACTCCGCATGGAGGCTGCCGTTGTCGGGATCCAGCTCGACGGCCTTCCGGAGGTCCTTGATGGCGTCCTCGAACTCGCTCTCCTGCGCGTGAAGGCGCCCCTTCAGGTACCACTCCACCGCGTCGCGGCGGCGCGCTTCGGCCGCCGAAAGGACGGGCGTGGCCGGCGTCGGCGCCGCGGGGGGTGTCTGGGCCGACCCGGGAAGGACGAGCGCGAGGACGGGGAACAGGGGTAGTAATCGCCTCAATGACATCTCAAGAAGAATAGCGCGCAAGAACCGCGCCGGGATTCAGAAAACGGCCGGCTCTTCGTAGATGGCAAAGACCTCGCGCATGACGTCCGAGATCTCCCCGACCGTGCAGTAGGCCTTCGCGGCTTCGACGAGCGGCGGCATGACGTTGGCGCCATCGCGGCAGGCGGCCTTCAGGTCCGACAGCTTCTGCAGGGCGGACGTGCCGTCGCGGGTCCGCCGGACCTCGTTCAGGCGCCGGACCTGCTCCTCGGCCGTTCGCTCGGAGATCGCGAGGATCGGCACCGTGTCCTCGGGAACCTCCTCCGTGAATCCGTTGACGCCGATCATCAGCTTCTCCCTCGCATCGAGAGCGCGCTGGTACCGGTAGGCCGCGTCCATGACCTCCCTCTGCGGGAAGCCGGCTTCGATCGCCTCCACCATTCCGCCGAACGCGTCGATCCGCCGGAAGTAGTCGAAGGCGCCCGCCTCCATCCGGTTCGTCAGCTCCTCCACGAACCAGGCCCCTCCCAGGGGGTCGATCGAGTTCGCCACCCCCGTCTCGTGAAGGATCACCTGCTGCGTCCGGACGGCGATCTTCGCGGCGAACTCGGTCGGCAGGGCGAGCGTCTCGTCGAGGGCGTTCGTGTGGAGCGACTGCGTTCCGCCGAGGACGGCCGCCATGGCCTGGATCGCGACGCGCGCCACGTTGTTGTACGGCTGCTGTGCGGTCAGGGAGACCCCGGCCGTCTGCGTGTGGAAGCGGAGCTTCCAGCTCTCCGGCCTGACGGCACCGTAACGGTCGCGCATCACCTTCGCCCAGATCCGCCGCGCTGCCCGGTACTTGGCGATCTCCTCGAAGAAGTCGTTGTGCGCGTTGAAGAAGAAGGAGAGACGCGGCGCGAACGCGTCCACGTCGAGCCCCGCGTCGATGCCGTACCTGACGTACTCCATCCCGTCGCGGAGAGTGAAGGCCAGCTCCTGGAGCGCCGTCGCCCCGGCCTCGCGGATGTGGTAGCCCGAGACGGAAATGGTGTTCCAGCGGGGAACGTGCTTCGCGCAGAAGGCGAACTGGTCCGTGATGAGACGCATCGAGGGGCGCGGAGGGAAGATGTACTCCTTCTGGGCGATGTACTCCTTCAGGATGTCGTTCTGAAGGGTCCCCCCCACCTTCGACCAGGGGGTTCCCTGCTTCTCGGCGACCGCGAGGTACATGGCCAGCGCAATCGGCGCCGTCGAGTTGATCGTCATGGAGGTCGTCACGGTGCCGAGGTCGATCCCGTCGAAGAGAGTCTCGAAGTCCCGGAGCGAGTCGACCGCCACGCCGCACTTCCCCACCTCGCCGGCCGACATCGGATGGTCCGAGTCGTAGCCGTAGAGCGTCGGGAGGTGGAAGGCGGTCGAGAGGCCGGTCTGCCCGTGCCCGAGAAGCGCTTTGAAGCGCTCGTTCGTGTCGCGCGCCGATCCGAAGCCCGCGAACTGGCGGATCGTCCAGGGCCGGCCCCGGTACATCGAGGGGTAGATGCCGCGCGTGTACGGGAACTCTCCCGGCCACCCGAGGTCGCGCTCGTAGTCGAAGCCCGGAAGGTCGTCCGGCGTCGCGAGCGGGTTGACTTCGGAGGAGGAGACGGTCGTGAAGTCCTTCCGCCAGGCGGGGGTCTTCGCGAAGGCCCGCGCGGCCTTCTCCCTCCAGGCTTCCTTCGCCTTCCGGATCCGCTCCTGCTCGCTCGTGAGCGGGAGCGGCGGACTCTCGGGTTCCTTGACGCTCATGTCAGGGATTTTATGCGAGGTCGTGCCCCCTTCCGATGCCTTCCATGACCCGGGCCCAGAATGTCGATCAGTCGCCGACCCGGAGCTACCTCATCCCGCTCGTCTCGATCGGGCCCGTGATCTTCGAGACGTAGCCCGATCCCGAACCGAGGAGCTTCCATTCGGTCCTCGTGACGTTCCCCTTCTCGTCCTTGAGGACGTCGGTCTCCTTCACCCGGCCGAAGGGGACGGAGTCCGAGAGCCAGAGATCCGCGTCGTACGTCCCCTTCATGTTGATGAAGAGGATCTTGAACTCGTACCTGCCGGTCAGCCCGAACCGGTCGCACGTCCTCCCGTCGACCGTCTCCGTTCCCTTCGGGGTGACGTCGCTCCCGAAGTCCACCATTCCGATAACGCTCTGCATCATCGGGCGCAGCATCTGCCATGGCATCTCCGTCGCCTTCTTCCCGTCCTCCTGCATGATGACGCGCTCGATGTAGTTCGCGAAGTTGAGCGGGTTCTTCTCGGGCTGGAAGGCGGGGGTCAGAAGATACCGGATGGTCTGGGCCCTCTGCCTCGAGCCGGTTTTCGGGTCGATCCGGACCTCGAACCAGACGTTCTCCCCCTCGTTCTCGAGGCGCGCGATCGTCATCTCGACGATGGAGGTCTTTCCCTTCGGGTCCGTGGTCGTCTGCTCGTATTTCGCCCACGCGCCGGGCTTCGTCGAGGTGAAGTAGTGCTTCGCGAGCGTCGCGAGATCGGCCCGGGCGTTTCCGGCCCCAAGGGTCGCGACGAGATACAGGGCAACGGTCGTCTTCTTCATGGGCGGCTCCTCCTCAACCAGTCTAGGCCGTGAGCCAGCGCGGCGTCGCCTGATTCCGAAGAAGCCACCGGACGGCGGGCGGCCGGCGAAGCGCCGCGAGCCGGCCCTTCCGGAGCCCCACCTCCGCCGGCCACTCGTGCGACAGGAAAAGGGGCATCGACTCCGTGTATCCGTAGGCTCCCGCGTTCCCGAAGCAGAGGAGGTCACCGCGCGAAGGGACGGGCAGGTGGACGGCCGGGTGAAGGACGTCGATCGAGGTGCAAAGAGGACCAGAGACGACCAGAGATTTCTTCGAAGGTGAAGAGGTCATCGGGCGCCGGCCGTCTCCTTTCCGCAAGAGCCTCACGCGGTGCGGAGTCTCGAACAGGACGGGCCTCAGAAAGTGGTGAATGCCCCCGTCCGTGAGGACGTACGGGACGCCGCGGCTCGACTTCGTGCCGAGGACGCGCACGACGTACGTCCCTCCCTCGGCCACGAGGAAGCGGCCGGGCTCGAAGACGAGACGGGTGCCCCGGAGGCGGGGCTCATCCGCGGCGCGCCGCGCTATTGCCTCCAGACCCGTTCGGAGAATCTCGAGATCGAGCGCCTTCTCTCCGTCGACGTACGGAACCCCGAAGCCGCCTCCGAAGTCGACCGACCGGAGCGGGACCGCGTGTTTCTTCGAAAGTGACAGAGCGAGAGAGAGCACTCGGGCCGTGTTGTCGACGAAGAGGCTCGCCTCGAGGACGTTCGAGGCGTTGAACACCTGAAACCCGCAGACCTCCAGATGCGGAAAGGCGCCCCGTTCTTGGCTCTTTCGAAGGACTCTCTCGGCGTTCGGCAGGTCGAAGCCGAATTTGTTCGCGCCCGAGCCGCCGATGATCGTCTTCTTCTCGGCGATTCCCCACGGCGGATTCAGGCGGAGGCCGACCCGGACGCGGCGCCCGAGCTTCCGCGCGACGGCGTCGAGCGCCTCCATCTCCCATTCCCCCTCGACGTGGATCTGCGAGACGCCGGAACGGACCAGCGCCTCGAGGTCGGCGTCGCTCTTGGCGGGGCCGGTCGAGAGAATCCTCGACGGGGGGCACCCGGCCCTTCGCGCCGCGAGGAGCTCGCCCCGCGAGGCCACGTCCGCCCCGAGCCCCCTCCCGAAGAGAAACTTCAGGACGGCCAGCGAAGGGTTCGCCTTGACGGCGAAGGCGATCTCGAAGCGTGGGCCGAGCGCCCTCCGAAGCCGGACAACCTGCCGCTCGATGACGTCGAAATCGTAAAGGTACAGCGGTGTCCCGAAGCGCTGCGCCGCCCTTCGAAGAACAACGTCGCTCAATGCCGCATTACCCTTCCACGCTCACGCGGCCGAAGGCCGCGTGCCGAAGACTTCTTCCGTCATCTCAATGCGCTTTCGAGCGTCGTCTTTGCGTCCGTCTTCTCGTCGCGGTACTTGACGATGACCGGCGCCGCGAGCGAGATCGCCCGCTCCTTCGCCCACGCGCCCGGGGCCGGGCGCGCGCCGGGGACGACGACGGCTCCTTCAGGGATCGTCAGCGGCGATTCGTTCGTCGCCCGGAGCTCCCGCTCGTTCGGCAGGTCGAAGACGACGCTCGACCCCGTCAGGACGACACCGGAGGCGAGGACGGCCCGGCGCCGCACGCAGACCCCCTCGTAGATCCCGACGCCTCCTCCGACGAAGACGTCGTCCTCGACGACGACCGGCACCGCCCCGACCGGCTCGAGGACCCCCCCGACCTGCGCGGCGGCGGAAAGATGGACGCGCTTTCCGATCTGGGCGCAGGAGCCGACGAGGGCGTGGCTGTCGATCATGGAGCCTTCGTCGACGTACGCGCCGACGTTGACGTAGGCCGGCGGCATGACGACAACACCTCGCGCGAGGAACGCCCCCCTCCGGATGGCGCTTCCTCCCGGGACGACGCGGACCCCCTCCGGGAGCGGCCGTCTCACCGGAAGGGTATCGCGGTCCCGGAAGGAGAGCGGCCCGGCAATCAGCTCCACGTCCACCCCGATGCGGAAGGCGGCGAGGATTCCCTCCTTGACCTCGCGGTTCGGCACCCACCTGCCGGAGGCGTCGGGCGCCGCTGCCCGGACCTCGCCGCGCTCGAGAGCGTCGAGAAGAGCGAAGACCTGTTCCCTCGTCACGCCGCACCCTCCACGGGCTTTCCGGACGCATCGAGGAGGCCGGCCGTCTTCAGCGCGTCCTCGAGGGCGGCGTGGTGGGAGGGAGAGAGCGGTACGAGGGGGAGGCGGAGGCCTCCGCCGCAGAGTCCCAGACGCTCCATCGCCCACTTGACCGGGATTGGATTCGACTCGCGGAAATTCGCTCGCATCAGGGGGAAGAGCCTCGCCTGGAGGGCCGCCGCCCGGTCCCTTTCGCCGCCAAGGCCGGCGGCGACCAGCTCCGTGAAGCTCCGCGGCGCCTCGTTCGAGACGACGGCGACGACGCCGTCTGCGCCGCAGGCCGCCATCGGGAGAGCGAGCGAGTCCTCGCCCGAGAGAACGGCGAAGCGGTCGGGCCGGGAGCGGAGGATCTCGCAGGCCTGGTCGAGGTTTCCCGAGGCCTCCTTGACGGCGATGAAACGCGGATCCTCTGCGAGCTTCAGGACCGTCTCCGGCATCATGTTCAGCCCCGTTCGCCCCGGCACGTTGTAGAGGACGACGGGCAGCCCTCCGGCTTCCGCCACCGCCCGAAAATGCTCGATCAGACCCTTCGGGGTCGGCTTGTTGTAGTAGGGGGTGACGACGAGAAGCGCGTCGGCCCCTGCCTTGCCGCAGAGTCTCGCCACCCTCGAGGACTTCCGCGTGTCGTTCGACCCGCACCCCGCGATCACCCTCACCGGACGTGGGGCCCGACGCGCCTCCTCGGCGACGGCCGCGACGACCCTCTCGTGCTCGTCTTCGCCCAGCGTGACGGCCTCGCCGGTCGTCCCGCATGGAACGAGGCCGGCCACCCCTCCTTCGATCTGCCGGCGGACGAGGCGCCGGAGGGCCGGCTCGTCCACCTCCCCCGCTTCGGTGAATGGCGTGATCAGGGCGGTGAAGACGCCCGAGAGGCGGCTCACGGCGGATGCCGGGCTGGTCATCGTGAACTCCTTTCCCGCGAGACGGCATCGAGGAACTCTTCGAAGCTCACGGGGCCGGCCCGGTCGCTGGCGAGCAGCCAGTCCGCGGCGGCGACGGCGCCCGCGGCGAAGATGGCCCGCGACCGGGCGCGGTGAACGATCTCGAGGCTTTCCGAGGCCCCTTCGAAATAGAGGACGTGCTCCCCGGGCTGGCCTCCCTGCCGAAGGGCCACGACGGGAACCGGGACTCCGGGACGCGCGAGCTCGACCGCCGAGGCGAGAAGCTTCGCCGTTCCAGACGGCGCGTCCTTCTTCGCGACGTGGTGCCGCTCCAGGATTCCGGGCTCGAACCCCGAAAAGCCCGAGAGGAGCGCGGCCGCCTGCGCCGCCAGCCTTTTCATGACGGCCACGCCGATGGAGAAGTTCGGGGAGTGGAGAAACGGCACCTTCCGCTCCCGCGCGAACTGTACCGCCCTGGCCGTATCCCAGCCGGTCGTTCCGGAGACGACCGGGATTCTCTTGGTAAGAAAGAAGAGGACCAGCCCCTCGGCCGAAGCGGGTGTGGTGAACTCAAATGCAATATCCACCGGGAGCAAGTCCTTAAAAGGAGAGGACCCAGGTCCGCCCTCGACCTTCGCCGGAGCCTGACCGGATCCGGGCGAGCTTTTCGTTCCGCCCCATTCACCTTCTAAGAGAATCCCCGGTCGGTTTCCCCCTAGAACATCTTCTGGTCGGTCCCCCTCGTCCATTCGGCCGGCGACCGTGTGCCCTTTCGCGAGCAGCTCGGCCTCGATCGCCTTTCCCATCTTTCCGTAGCCGACGAGAAGCGCCCTCATGCCGCCTCCTGCTCGAAGAACTCGGCGTGGAGGCGCCGCAGGGCTTCGGGAGCGTCTTTCGCGTCCACGACGAAGGTGATGTTGTGGTCGGAGGCCCCCTGCGAGATCAGGACGATGTTGATCTCCCGAAGGGCGCCGAAGACGCGGACGGCCACGCCGGCGGTCGTCCGGAGCCCCTTCCCCACGACCGAGAGGACGGCGAGATTGCGGAGGACCGTGACGTCCGCGAACTCCGAAAGATCCTCGGTGAGGAGATCGATCGGGGCCTTCTCGTCCACCGTGATCGAGATGGAGACCTCGCTCGTCGCGATGACGTCCACTGGGACGCGCCGCCTGTCGAACGCCGAGAAGACGCGGGCGGCGTAGCCGTGGGCGAAGAGCATTCGCGGGCTCCCGACGAAAAGCGCCGCCACTCCTTTTCTCATCGCCACGGCGCGGACGCCGGCCCCCGGAGCGTCGGCCCGGACGATGGTTCCTGCCGCCTCGGGCCGGAAGGTGTTTCGGATGGCGACAGGGATGCGCCGGGCGACGGCCGGCCGGATGGTCGCCGGGTGAAGCACCTTCGCCCCGAAGAAGGCGAGCTCCGCCGCCTCCGCATAGCCGATCTCGGGCACGAGCCGTGCCTTGGGGACGATGCGCGGGTCGGCCGTCAGGATGCCGTCCACGTCGGTCCAGATCTCGATGACGGGAACCCTGCCACCGGCCTCGGCGAGCGCCGCGCCGAGGAGCGCCGCCGAGAGGTCCGATCCGCCGCGGCCGAGCGTCGTGATGGAGCTGTCGGGCGCCTCGCCGACGAAGCCGCCTGTGACCACGACCTTTCCTGCGACCAGCTCGGGAAGGACGACGGCACCGGCCCGCGCTGCGATCTCCTTCTCGTCCGGGATGGCGGCACCGAAGGAGCCGTCGGTGGCGACGAGGCGGCGCGGATCGACCCAGACCGTCGGAACGCCCCGGGCCTGGAGAGCGGCGGCGAGGAAGCGCGACGACACCATCTCGCCGACGCTCAGGATCGCATCCGAGGTCCGAGGAGAGACTTCTTCGAGAAGGGAGATCCCGAGAGAGAGCTGCCGGACGCGGTCGATTTCCGACTCGAGGTCTCGCGCGCAGGCCTGTCCTTCGGATTCCGGCAGCGCGAGGGATTCGAGCGCGGCGCGGTGGCGGGCGACCAAGTGCCCGATCGAAGCCTCGGCGGCCGACCGGTCCTTCTCCTTCGAGGCGGTTTTCAGCGAATCGAGGAGGTCCGTGACTCCCTCCATCGCCGAGGCGACGACGAGCGGTCTCTCATTCCTCCGCCCCGCGACGAGGTCGGCCACACGGCCGATCCTCTCTCCGTCGCCGACGGAGGTGCCGCCGAACTTCAGGACGATCATCTTCGGGCCGCGGCGGACAGCCGGCCGGTGGCGGCGAGAAGCTCCGCGTTCAGGAGCGCCGCCCCCGCCGCGCCGCGGATGGTGTTGTGGACGAGGAGCGTGAATTTCACGTCGTAGACCGGGTCGGGGCGGAGCCGCCCCACGGTGACGGTCATGCCTCCGCCGGCTTCCACGTCGCGGGCGGGCTGGGGTCTGTCGCGCTCCTCCCGGACGGCGAGGGGGTGCGCGGGCGCCGACGGAAGGCCGAGCCGCTGAGGCTCGCCCGAGAAGCTCTCGAGCACGTGACGGATGTCCGCGGGCGTCGCCTTCCGCACCAGCTTCAGGAAGACCGACTCCGTGTGCCCGTCCCGGACCGGGACGCGGTTGACGGAGACAGAGATCGGGAAGGAGGCGTCGACGACGCGGCCGCCGTCGAGCGTCCCGAGGATCTTCTTCGGCTCGCGCTCGATCTTCTCTTCCTCGCCTTCGATGAACGGGATGACGTTCCCCTCGGCGTCGAGCGAGGCGACGCCCGGATAGCCCGCGCCCGAGAGCGCCTGCATCGTCGTGACGGCGACCGACTCGATGCCGAAGGCCCGGTGGAGCGGCGCCAGGGCCATCGCGAGACCGACGACCGAGCAGTTCGGGTTCGTCACGACGCCACCCCCCGAAGAACGCCACGGCTGGCCGTCCAGGAGGGCGAGGTGGTCGGCGTTCACCTCCGGGATCACGAGCGGAACGTCCGGCCGCATCCGGAACGATTTCGTGTTCGAGACAACGAGGCGACCCTTCCCGGCCTGAAGCGGCTCGATCGCGTCGGCGATGGCGGCGTCGAGACCGGAGAGGAGGACGGGTGACGAGAAATCGGCGTCCACCGGACGGACCACGAGGGCCCGCGCCTCGTCGGGGATGTCGCCCGGGAGGATCCACCGGGTCGCTTCGGCG
>JBLMYG010000119.1:0-11354 GCA_050258155.1 Acidithiobacillales bacterium | reverse complement strand
CGCGGCTGCACCGAGGAACACGAGTACTGTCTTGCCGATCATGAGGCCTCCTTTGTCGTCGGGACCGCCGACGTCTTGAGACGCAGTCTCTGACACCCGGCGCGGCGTGTCAAGAGCGGCGTTGCGAGACGCAGGGAGGTCAGGCCCCGTATCGATAGCGTACGGAGGTCGTGAGCCGACCCGTTTGACTGGGGTTCTTCGGCGCCGTCTGGCGCGTCACCTGCCAGGGGGAAGGGACGGCAAGAGGTCTTTCGCGATGCGGGACCCCGGTAGGCTGTTTGGCGGAGTAGGAAAACTGGCTGAAGACGTCCGGAGTAGACAGTAGAAATGGGACCTGACCCTGATCCTTCTTGACCCTGATCTTTTTGATCTCTTCGTCGAGAACGATGAGGCGCAGGCCGTCTCGCCGCACCCGTTTGCCGCCCGCGACGACGGCCGGGAGCGACGGGTCCGACAGGTCGGTCGCCGCCAGCACTCTCCCGCTCGCCGGCCGGACTCTTACTGGGCAGGCCCGCTGAGCAGGTGTTTGAGCTCGTCCATCGCCTTCCCGAATTTCTGCCAGTCCCCTTGCTGCAGCGCCTTCTGCGCCTCGTCGAACTGCGCTCTCGCCCGGCCCCATTCGGGCTGCCGAAAGGCCTCCTGTGCCGTGGTCTGGGGTTGCTTCGTTCCGAAGACGGATGCAATCGCCCCATCGAGCGTCGGCTCCATCGCGACCCTATCGCCTGAAACGACTATGACGCGCTTGAGCTGCGGGAAGTCCATGCCCTCCGCCGTGAGGTACACCGGCACCACATAGAGAAAAGAGTTCTCGATCGGCACCGCGATGAGGTTTCCGCGAATGACTTTCGACCCCTTCTGGTCCCAGAGGCTCAGTTGCTGGGAAATGGTCGTGTTCTGATCGATCATCGCTTCGATCTGCATGGGCCCGTAAACCAACTTCTCCTTGGGCAGTTGGTAATAAAGCAGTTTCCCATATTCGGGAAAGTCGCACCGGGCGGCGATCCAGGAGATCATGTTGTCTCTCTTCTGAGGCGTAAACGGAGTCATGAGAAGGTAATCGAGTCGGTCGCTTCCGGGCAACTTCATCAGGATGTAATAGGGTTGCATGGGCAACACGTTGGCCGCGTACTTCTCCTGAGGCAGAACCCAGAGGTCCTCACGGTTATAAAAGACCTGCGGGATCGTCATGTGAAAGGTCCTGTACAGGTCGGTCTGGATGGAAAAGAGACCCTCCGGATACCGCAGATGCGCCTTGAGCTCCACCGAGAGCTGGTTCAGGTCCCTGAAGACGCCGGGAAACGCGCGCCGGTAGACGCTTAGGACGGGGTCGTCCGGGTCCATCACGAAGAAGCGGACACTTCCGTCATACATATCCACGACGATCTTTACCGAGTTGCGAATGTAGTTCAGCGCTGCCGTAAAGGCCGCCGCATGAGGGCTCGAGTAGGGAAAGTGATCCGAAACGGTATACGCATCCTGGATCCAGTACAGTTTGCCGTCGCTCACGACTGGATACGGATCCTTGTCGAAGCGCAAGAACGGAGCGACCTGCTCCACACGTTCGTGAACGGTCCTCCAAATCTGGATTCTGCTTTCGGGGCGGAGATAGGAAGTAAAAAGAACGTTGATGTCGGCTTGCGTCCAGGCGAACAGGGCCCGCTTCCACAGGGTGTCCAGCGGGACGCCTCCGGTACCGCTGTAACTTGTATAGACATTCTCATTCCCTTTGGGGTAGTCGAACTCCTTGACCCTGGTGGCGACGATCCGGTATCCAGCCATCGACTCGCCGTAGTAGATGGACGGCTGGTGTACGGCGAGGCCATAGCCGGACTGAGGTGGGATGTTTTCGATCAGATACTCCGGAAAGCCGCCCCCGATCGTCTTCGAGACGAAAGTCATGACCAGGCCATACCCGTGCGTGAACTGCAGCTTTTGATTGACCCAGGTTTGGGCTGCGGCGGGAAGCTCCGCGGAGAGCTCGCGGGTCGAGAGCGTCACCTGGTGATACCCGTCCGGCAGGTGGTAGCGGCCGACGTCAGCCTTGTAAAAGTGATAATAAAGGCGGATCTCCTGGGCTTGGCGGTACATTTGAAGCAACGGCCGCCAGTCCCAGAGACGAATATTCTGAATCGTGTCCTGGTTTCTTGCAATCACCTCGGACGTCAAATCGGACAGGGCCGGGTAGGACGTCTGCTGGATCGTATCGAGGTTATATGCCTTTCGGGTGAACTCGATGTTGTTCTCGAGATACGGCGTCTCCATCACCAGCTCATTTGGCTGTACCATGAACCTCTGAAAGAGGGCGGGCAGCAACAGCACGGCGACGAAGTACAGAGCGCCATACGTACCGAAAGCAATAACGATCATTCGGAAGCGCGGGCGAAAAACATTGAGCGCCAGCAGGGCGCACAAAGCCGCCGAGGCCCCCGTCATGGCCCAGAGGGCGATCCGGGTGACATGATCCGCCGTATAGCCGGCCCCGTACACGACTCCCTGAGTCGAGTAGAGGAGCTTGTAGTGGTCCAGGACAAACCCCCATCCCCAACTGGCGACCAGGACGAAGACCAGGAGGGACAGATGTGGAACCGTCTCGGCGCCGCGGGCCAGAATGTTTCTGCCGGGGCTGAACTGCAGTAACCCGACGAATGCGTAGTAGGCCGTTACCGCGAGGAACGTGCTGAGCGCCAATGCGGTCAGGCTGCTCTGCAAGAGCTCGAAAAAGGGGAGACGGAACAGATAAAAGCCGACATCGACGTGGAAGAGAGGATCTGCCAGGCCAAAGGATTGTCCATAGCGAAAGCGGAGGAATGTATCCCATTGCCCATAGAAGACGAGCGCGAGCAGCAGGGCGACGACGGCGGCAATCGTGCCGGTGGCGACGTTCACGACCTTGGGAGGGACCTGGAGTCCGAGTGCCGCAGCAACGTTGGACGGGCGTTGCGAAGGGGCCGCACGGAACTTTGCGCCGTTTCTCGCGGCATGGCGAAAATTGATCGAGAGGTAGAGAAACGCCAAAATGAAGGTGACGAAAAAGAGCTCCCACCGGAGGGACAAGAGCGTCCAGAAGACGGCGCTGTAGCCGAGTTGCCGCATCCAGAGCCCCTTCTGTATATATCCGGAGAGGAGAGCGAGAATAGCGACGAGGGCGATCAAGGCAAGACTCAGGAGTGGTAGGAGACGGCGTCGGCGGACGATGCGGTACTTCCCTACGGGGCTGCCGTCGTCGCCGGCGAACAGCTTCGGGTGCTCGTCGGGGGTTGGTTTCTCAGTCATGGCGGGACCACCTTACTCCGGAATCAGGATCTCGTTCCCGCGAAGGTAGCGGCGGCAGACCAATCCGCGGGGGTGCGCGGAGGTGCGCAGCCACTCTCCGGATTGACCACGGGGACGGCCTCCCGAACCAGCCGTCCATCAGCGTGTCGGGGTCAGGCGTCGCGCTCAGCCGCGGTGTCTCACGACGAACACGGAGCAGGGGGCCCACCTGACGACCGATTCGGCCACGCTTCCGAGGAGGATGCTCGCGAGGCCGGTGCTCCCCGAGTTAGCGACCACCACGAGCTCCGCGGGCAGTTTCTCGGCGAGGCGAAGGATCGAGGCGCCGGCCGAGCCTGTCGTGATGACGACCTCGCCGGTCACGCCGAGGCGCTCGAGGGCTTCCCCGAGTCGGCTCCGGGCCGCGCGGCCGAGCTCGGCCAGGTAATCGTCCGAGAAGACTTGCACGAGCGCCGAGAGGATCGCCGGTCCGACCTCCTTCAGATCCGGGTCGACGTTGTGGACGACGGTCAGCCCCGCTCCCCGGTGGCGCGCTTCCTCGGCGGCCGCCGTGAGCGCAGGGAGCGACGCGTGCGAGAGGTCCGTCGCCGCGAGGACCTTTCCGCCCCCCGGCCCGCGCCGTGCCACGAGGACCGAAACGGGCGCGTGCCGAACCACTTTCTCGGCGACGTCGCCGAAGCGCTCCATTTTGAGCCCCGAGGCACCCTTCCCGCCGACGACGATCAGGTCGGCCCCGGCCTCGTCCGCTCGAGAGACAATCGCGGCGTAGGGCACGCCTTCGCTCACGCGCACCGCGCAGTCATTCGGCGCGCCCTTCGTCAGCGCAGCGACCCTCGACGTCAGCTCCGTCCGGGCCTGCTCCTGCGCGGCCTCGAGCGCCGCCCGGGCTCCGGCGTGACGGGTCAGCTGGGCGAACGCCGGATGCGCGGCGAGCGGGTTCGGTACGACGTGGAGAACTTCGAGGGAGGCCCCGCGGGCTCGGGCCAGCGCGTCGGCCTGGCGAATCGCCTCGTCGGCGCCTTCGCTCAGGTCGCTCGCGCACAGGATGCGGCGGATGTCGCTCATGATCTCCACCCTATCATTCTGGAGCCTGTCGGGCGGCGAGCTCAAAAAAGAGGCGGGAGGCCGAATCGGCCTCCCGCCCAGAAACACCCGAAAGGGCGCCGCGGTCAGACGGGGAGCGTCGTCACGCCGATCTCGTAGGTCTCGACGCGCGGAGTTCCCTCGATCACGGGGGTGAGCTTCTCGACGATCTTCGGATAGGTCGTCGCCTGGTACGTTTCCGCGTGCTTGCGGTCGTCCCAAAGGCTGATCCCGAGACCCTCGCTGCGGTTCACGAGCATCAGCTCCTGTTTGAAACCTTCCTGCTTCTTGAGCATCGGAAGAACGTCGTTCGTGAAGAGAAGGTTGAAATCCTTCTCACGGCCGTTCTTGATCTGAAAGTGGACATTGCGGGCGAACTTCACAGTAGTTTCCTCTTCTCCCTTGCTGAGGTGGATAACGAACGACAGGCCTGACAACACTTCGGACCAAGAACCGCAAGGGAAAGATCCTCGGCCCCCCCAAACCGTAATACCAGACAGACGGCAGATTGTCTAACAGAATGAGAGATGAAAAGCGCGTCTCGCTCGGCCACGCTCGGCACCGCCTTATGGCGCGCGAACGCGTCTGACCGGAAGCGGGTGGAAGCGGGGTCGCAAGCCGATGACGAAAAGGTGGCGAGCCGTTCGCTCGATCACTTGTTGCCTTTGCCGGAGGCCGGATCGGAGGCGGCCGACGCGCCGGGTGTGCTCCTTGAGATGATCGAAGCCGCCCCGAAGAGCTCCCGGCGGAACATCGGCTCGATGGCGCTGAGCTGGATACTCTTCGGAGGGCTTGGCGGCCGCGCGAGGGGGGGCAGCGGCCGGCGAATGAGGGGCCACGGAGCCACTGGTTTCGGTCGAGTGGCTTGCGGAGCACCTTCAGGACGCGGATCTGCGCCTGTTCGACGCGACCGTCCAGGTCGACAAGATGCTGTTCGAGGATATAGGGGTCAGGTCCACTATCAGCAGTCCGCTCGCGTAGCTCCATCGGTCGGCTTCACCGCTGACGGCACGTCGCCCGTTCTCATTAGACTGAGATCCTTGGCACGCTCTCCGATGCGGAGGGCGATACCGATCTCCTCGCCGTGCAAGACGGGCTGCCGCCCGGCCTGTCGCCCGCCGACAACGAGCGCGAGTGGCAGATGTCACTCGCGAAGCTCGCGGCGCTGGTCGAGACGGGCTAGAAATCGTCAAATCGGAGTGAGAGTGTCGAGACGGCCGCCGGGTTTCGCCGCCAGGTTCAGTCGTGGTCGACGGGCTTCGCAGTCCTTTTCCGAAGGCGATAGAACGCCCAAGGCGCAAGCGTGAGCCAGACGAGGAAGAGAGCCCATACGCGACCCGCGAAGACGTCGTATTCGTGGAGGACCTGCCAGAGGGAGCGGTGGGCGAGTACGAGGCCCATGAAGAACTCGAAGGCCACCGTGAGGAGCAGCCAGATGATCCCGATGAAGAGCGCCTGGCGGCCGGAGGCCGGGGGCCACGCTCGGACAACGAGCCAGATGAAGAGGCCGATCAGGACCGAACCGATGAGCGTCGAGAATTGATGAGCTCGAAGCTCCGGCATGACCTTCGCGAACGTCGCCTGCCGTAGCGCACCGTTCGCGACGGCGATGACGAGCATGGGAACCCAGGCGAGGACGTAACGGGTCAGGGGAACCGATCTCTTGCGATCAGGACCCGTTCCATTTCGCATGTCTCGCCTGACGATATCGCGCCCCGAGGCGGAGTTTCTTCCGAGCCACGTCGCGCACCTTGCCGCCGGGCTCTGACGTCGAGGTTATAGGGGAGCTCCGCTCGTCGCCGTCGAGGCGGAGCGCGCCATGTTCCTGGCTCGGCGGACGGACGCGGATCTGGATGCCGCGGTGGCCTACCGGGGCCTGGATGGCCAGGCCTTCTCGCGTTCGCTCGGGCAGCTGGTACGGCATGGAGCGCCTCGACCGCGGCGCGCAGCACCGAGCGTCAGATCTGAATTCGTGACTTCGGCGTGACGGCTTGGTGGAGGCGCGCACCACCGCACCGCACGACAGCCGCTGTCAGTTCGCCACCTCCCACAATATCCGGCCCTCTCATCCGTCTACATCGATGAGAGGAGGAAGATCCTGACCCTCGAGCGGGTGATGAGCGAGCAGGACCGGCGCATCGCCGAAGCGGTCGAACGCGAGCAGGGCCGGCTGCGGAACTTCATCCGGAAGCGCGTGCCCGACCGCCAGGACGTGGAGGACGTGCTGCAGGACGTCTTCTACGAGCTCGTGGAGGCGTACCGCCTGATGAAGCCGATCGAGGAAGTCGGCGCCTGGCTCTTCCGGGTGGCGCGAAACCGGATCATCGACCGGTTCCGCAGGAAGAGGACGGAGTCGCAGGCCATGACGCGTCCGATCCTGGATGACGAAGAGGGGGATGTCGGCTCGCTCGAAGACCTGCTCCCGTCGCCGGACGCCGGACCGGAGGCCGCCTATGCGCGCGGCGTGCTCCTGGACGAGCTGGAAGCCGCCCTGGAAGAGCTCCCGGCCGAGCAGCGCTTCGTGTTCGTGGCGCACGAGCTCGAAGGCAGGAGCTTCCGCCAGCTCGCGGCGGAGACCGGCGTGGGCGTGAACACGCTTCTCTCCCGCAAACACACCGCGGTGCTTCATCTGCGCCGAAAGCTCCAGAAGATTTACGACGAGTTCAAAGGGAAAGGAGGATGAAAACCATGGATAGATGGAGAGCGCGTCGCCTCGCGAGATTCGTCGCGTTCCTGCCGGTCTTCGTGATCGTTTTCGCCGGCCTGGTCTGGGCGGTTTCAGCGCTCTGGAACGCCCTGATGCCGGACATCTTCGGGCTGCACGCGATCAGCTACTGGCAGGCCCTCGGCCTGATGGCGCTGAGCTGGATTCTCTTCGGAGGGTTGCGGGGGGCCGGTCGCGGCTCGTGGCGGTACGACATGCGGCGGCGCTGGGACAGGATGACTCCCGCGGAGCGAGAGGAGTTCGTCAGGGGCGTAAGCAGCAGGTGCGGCAGGACGGAATCCCCCCAGCCCGAGCCGAAGGCGTGACGAGCTGAAGGGTGTTCGACAGGTCGAAGGCGGCCATCGTAGGATCGTTTCCGGATTCGTCGATGGGAAGCATCACCGACGAGCGCTTCAGAGGATCGATCGGAGATCTGCGCGCATTCCAGAAACCGGGGCTGGAAGCGTTGAAGCGCTACGTCCGGGGCGAGCTGCCCGCCTTTCCCATCTCCAGGCTGGTCGGGATGCGGCCCACCGAAGCGGTTCTCGGCAAGGCCACGTTCACCATGCCGATCACCCGGTGGCTGGAGGACGGGTTCGGGCTCTATTGGGGCGGGCTCTACGCGCTCTTCGCCGACGCGCCCCTGGCTTCGGCCATCTGGACCACTCTTCCTGCCGGGAAGGCCGTGACGACGTCGGAGCTGAGCCTCTCGTTCGTCAGACCGATGAGCCGGAAGACGGTGAACATCGTCGGCCGGGCCGAGACCGTCCATTCGGGAAGCCAGGTGGGCCTGTCGATGATCCAGATCACCGACCAGGACGGCCGCATGCTGGCGTTCGGCAGCACGCGCTGCCTCGTCTCCGACGTGCGGGTCGACCCGCACGCCGCGTACCCCGCTCCCGATCTCGGCCCGGCCGACCCGGTCGATCCCTATCTGAGGCCCGCGCCGGAGGACGGCTACTTCAACCTGCAGGAGGTCCTGAGGGGGACCCCGATCGCGCTGCAGCAGCGGACGGTCACGGGAGAAAAGATCTTTCCGGTCTGGCGCCTCACCGGCTATCGCCCGACCCTCGTCGAGGACGGCCACGTCAGGGCGGTCCTGCCGTCCGTGGCGTGGTTCTCGAACGGCAGTCCCTCGATCTACGGAGGAGTCCTGGCGTGGGCCGCGGAGTTCACGATGGGCGCGGCGGTCTACTCCACGCTTTCGGCCGGTGAGGTGTTCGGCACGCTGGACATGCACATTCGATTCACGAGGCCGGCCCTCGTCGGCTCGGGAGACCTCACCTTGACCGCGACGGTGAGTCACCGGGGCAAGCGTCTCAGGGTCAGCTCCTGCAACGTGGACAACGCCGAGGGGAAGCGCGTGGCGATGGCGACCTCGTCGGCCCTCGTCATCGAGGGCGGTATTCGGGAGCTGATGAAGGGGCGGCTGCCCGACGAGATCCTCGAGGGAGCCGAGGGAAACGGCGACCGTTCGGGCTGAAGGAGGAGCCGGTGGAATTCAGTTTCGACCTGTCGATGGACGTCCTTCGACGTACGCCGGCGACGCTGGAGACGCTGCTCGGGGACGTAAACCCGGCCTGGGGGCGGGGCACCGAGGGCCCTGACACTTTCAGTCCGTTCGACGTGGTCGGCCACCTGATCGACGGCGAAGAGACGGACTGGATTCCGCGAGCGCGCATCATCCTCGCGCAGGGACCCGACCGGCGCTTCGAGCCGTACGACCGGTTCCGCCACAAGGTGCGAAACATGGGGCGGACGCTGGAGTCGCTGCTGGCGGAGTTCGCGAGGCTGCGGGTCGCGAACCTCGACCTGCTCCGGTCCTGGAAGCTGACCGAAACCCAGCTCGACCTCGAGGGCGAGCACCCGTCCCTCGGCCCGGTCACGCTGCGCCAGATCCTCGCGGCCTGGGTGGCGCACGACCTCGGCCACTTGGCCCAGATCGCGCGCGTCATGGCGAAGCAGTACCGGTCGGAGGTGGGCCCGTGGGTGGCCTACCTGCCGGTCCTGACCGACCACGAGACTCCCCGGTCGTAGGGTCGGGCGCAGCGGCGGAGCAGGCTGCGGAGAACCAATGGCCTGGCCGACCCGTACAGGTGGGTGAGCTGAGGTGCCGGAAGAGTCGCGCCAGTCAGGGAGGCAGCGCTATGTCGGTCGTCGAGGTGCTATCGCCGCGGAACGTGCACGTGGTTGGATCCGTCCTGGCGCTCGCCGTTGCGGTTGCCGGTTGGCAGGGCGCCGCGGTGGCGGCTTCCCCGGCTGCCAGCGGGGCGCCGCTCTCGCCCGCGGCCGTCCTTGCCAGATCGAAGGAGGCCATGGGTGGCTCCGCGTGGGACGGAGTGCGCTCGTCCCACAGCCGCGTCCGTATCGAGACGGGCGGGCTCAAGGGGACCGACGAGGGGTTCAACGACCTGCTGAAAGGCCGCCACTACGAAACCTTCAAGCTGGGTCCCCTCACGGGAGCCGAGGGGTGGGACGGTCAGTCGGGATGGACACAGGACAACTCCGGACAGACCAAGCAGATGGAGGGAGACAACGAGGTCGAGGGAGCGGTTAACGAGGCGTACCGCCGCTGCCTCGCCTACTGGTATCCGGACCGCTGGCCCGCCACGGTCGAGGACGGCGGAACTCACGAGGTAGGCGGCCGACGCTTCCAGGTGGTGAAGATCACGCCGAAGGGGGGCCGGCTCTTCGAGATCTGGATCGACGCCGGCACCTGGCTGGTGGACCGCATCGTCGAGAGGCAGGCGATCGAGACCCGGACCACGTACTTCTCCGACTACCGGGCGGTCGACGGCAAGAAGATCGCGTTTGCCTGGCGCTCCACGAACGGCGAGACCAAATATGACCAGATCTTCGCCGTCGACAGCATCGAGTTCGACGTCCCTCTGGACGAATCGAAGTTCCGGATGCCCGCTGCCCCGCCGCCCGATTTCGCGTTCGCGGAGGGGAAGACCGCCACGACCGTGCCGTTCGAGCTGATCAACAACCACATCTATGTGAAGGTGAAGCTCAATGGCCAGGGACCCTTCACATTCCTTTGCGACACGGGCGGGGCCAACGTCATCACGCCGACGCTGGCGGCCAGGCTGGGCGTCAAGCCCGAGGGGGCGCTCGAGGGACGCGGTGTGGGCGAGAAATCCGAGGACGTGGGGCTGGTGACCCTCGAGTCGCTGGCGGTGGGCGACGTGACGCTCCGGAAGCAGCTCTTCGCGGTCTTCGCGCTGGAGGGCTTCGCCGACGTGGAGGGAGTCCCCCAGGCGGGGCTGATCGGTTACGAGGTCTTCAAGCGCTTCGTGGTGCGCGTCGACTACGAGAACGACCAGCTCACGCTGACCGTGCCGTCGTCCTTCGCGTATCAGGGTCACGGCACGGTCGTCCCCTTCCGGTTCAACGAGCAGATTCCCCAGGTCGAGGGGAGCATCGACGGCGTCCCCGGCAAGTTCGACATCGACACGGGAAGCCGCGCGTCGCTCTCGCTCCTGAGGCCCTTCGCCGAGAAGAACGACCTGAAGAAGAAGCTCGGGGCGCGCTACGAGGCCGTCACCGGCTGGGGCGTGGGCGGGGCGTCGCGCGGGCTGATCGCCCGCGCCCGGGAGCTGCGCCTGGGCGACGTCTCGATCCCCTCACCGGTGACGGAGCTGAGCCAGCAGCAGAAGGGCAGTTTCATCGACCCGTACGTGGCGGGAAACGTCGGCGCGGGAGTGCTCAAGCGCTTCAACATCGTCTTCGACTACGCGGGAAAGCGGCTCATCTTCGAGCCCAATGCCAACAACGCGCTCCCCGACGTCTACGACCGCTCGGGGATGTGGATCAACCGGGCCGGCGCGGCCCTGAACGTGGTCGACGTGACCGGCGGCGGCCCGGCGGAAGCGGCGGGACTTCGAGCCGGCGACGCGATCGTCGCCGTGGATGGCGCGCCCGTGGACGACGCGACGCTGGTGGCCCTGCGCAAGCGGTTTCGCGCTGATCCCCCCGGCACGAAGATCCGTCTGAGCGTGAATTCGGGCGACAAGAAGCGCGACGTCACGCTGGTGCTGAAGGACCTGATCTGACGCGTCTCCCGTTTGGTCGGCGTCGGCGGTGGGAACCGGACGCGGCGACGAGGGGGATGCGCGGGCTTCCCGAGGACAGGGGGGCGCCTCCACGCGACCCCGCTCGACGGCGAGCGGAGCCCCGTTTGAGCCGAGATCAGGCGCCGGCCGTCTTGAGCCGGTCGCGATAGCTCTCGTAGTCCGGGAGGGTCCTCTCGTAGAGGGAGTCCATGAGCGGGGACGAGATCATGAAGTCCGCG
>JBLMYG010000118.1:0-6804 GCA_050258155.1 Acidithiobacillales bacterium | reverse complement strand
GACCTCCCCATCGTCGTCGAGATCGTCGATGCCGAGGAGAAGGTCCGGGCCTTCCTCGAGAGGATCGACCCCCTCCTGACCGAGGCCGGCTGCGGCGTCCTCATGACGATGGAGAAGGTCGAGATCGTCCGTTATTCGGCGAAGAATCGAGCCTGACGCCGCCTCACGGAGCCGCCTTCTCCACCTTCCGGATCCGCTGGTTCCGCGAATCGACGATGTAGAGGTTCCCGTCCCTGTCGAGGCCGATCGCGGTCGGATGCCAGAGCTGGGCCTTGTCCGCGGGGCCTCCGTCGCCCGCGAAACCGGCGGTCTGCATCTCGCCCCACCGGTCGCGGCGCGCGCTGCCGACGCGGGTCTCGATGACGCCGGTCTTCGCGTCGATTCTCCGGACGGCGTTGTTATCCCAGTCGACGAACCAGATGTCGTCGTGCCGGTCGATGGCGATGGCCGACGGCTGGGAGAGACGCGCCGCGAGCGCGGGCCCACCGTCGCCCGTGTCGCCGGGGATCCCCGTTCCGGCGACGCGGCCCAGAGCGTCGGTCGCCGGGTTCACCTTCATCAGCATGTTCTGGCCGCTGACGGAGAAGACGATCTCCCCCTTCGAGGTGATCCCCGCGCAGCTCGGGGCGGGCAGGCCGGTCTCGGTCCCCTTCGTGGCATCGGGATGGAGCTGGGTCGTCCCGTTCCCGACCAGAGTGCTCACGATCGTCGTCTTCGCGTCGATCCGGAGGAGCCGCGCCGCGAAGCTCTCGACGACGAAGAGATTCCCGGCGCGGTCGAAAACGAGCCCCGACGGGCGACCCATCGGGGTCTCCTTCGCGGGGGAGCCGTCCTTCGTGAAGAGCGGACTTCCCGTGCCGGCGAACGTCTCGATGAGGCCGCTCTTCCGGTCGACGCGCCGGATCCGCCGGTTCCCGAGGTCGGCGATGTAGAGGTTGCCGGCCCTGTCGAATGCGAGGTCGCCGGGCTCGTTCAGCTTCGCTTTGGTTGCCGGCCCGCCGTCGCCCGAGAAGCCGGGGCGGCCGGTCCCGGCGAGGGTGGCCAGAAGGCCGGTCTTCTTGTCGATCCGGCGGACGCGGTTCGCGCCCGACTCGGAAAAGTAGAGGTTCCCGTCGGCGTCGAAGACGATGCTGCCGGGAGTCCCCTCGTTGAAAGCGAGGGGCGACGACGTGGCGGGGACGCCGTCGGCTCCCGCGCCGACGAGACCGCTGCCGGCGAACGTCGAGATCGTCTCGGCGGCGAGCGGAGGAAGGGGAAGAAGAAGGACCAAGACGGCGATGCTGGGACGCAAGAGCTTCACGCCCTTACGGTAGCATCGGGAGGATCCCCATGAGGGCGGTGTTCTCACAGGAGAGGGGCGAGGGCGCGTGCTGCTCGGTCTCCGAGGCGGTGCGGCCAGGGCCGCTCGCTCCAGGCGGGCTCGACGATCTCGTCGGCGCGCTCGAGATCGGAACGGAACTGGTCGGCGAAGCGCGCCGCCGTGGCCTCGTCCAGAAGGACGAGGTTGCATTCGGCGTTGAAGTGGAACGACCGGAAGTCCATGTTCGAGGAACCGACGACGGAGACGAAGCCGTCGGCGACGACCGTCTTGGCATGCAGAACCGAGGGGCGGTACTCGAAGACCCTGACGCCGCGTCGGAGAAGCCGGCGGAAGAAGCCGTGTCCTGCATGGCGGACGAGAGGCGCGTCGCTGACGCCCGGGAGGAGGAGCCTCACGTCGACGCCGCGGGTGGCGGCCTCACCCAGGATGTCGAGCGCGACGGGAGCCGGCGCGAAGTAGGAGTTCGTCAGGAAGACGTAGTTCCGCGCCGCGCCGACGATCGCCGCGAGAACCGAGGCTGATTCCGCGTGCCCGCGGCCGGGGCTGGAGTCGAGGACGAGGACCGACGCTCCCGGCGGCGACGCCGATTCGTCCCACGGAAGGGGCTGGATTGCGAATGCGGTCCCGCCCGCCCGATCCCATCCTTCCAGGAAGACGACGGCCATCTCCCACGCGGCCGATCCTTCGAGCCGCGTGTGCGAGTCGCGCCATGCCCGCCCGGCCCGCCCCGACGAGGAGCCGTATTCGTCGGCGACGTTCATCCCGCCCGTGAAGGCGACCCGGCGGTCGACGACGAGAATCTTTCGGTGGTCCCGGTAGGGCTGGTACCAGAGCGCCGGAAAGAGGGGGTGAAAGAGCCTCACCTCGATCCCGGCCGTGCGCATCCTGGCCCAGAACTCGGCCCCCGTTCCCATGCTCCCCCAGGCATCCGCCAGAACGCGAACCGCGATGCCGCGGCCGGCGGCGGCCGCGAGCACGTCGGCGAAGCCCCGCCCGGTCGCGTCGTCCTTTAGGATGTAGGCCTCCAGCAGGATCTCCTCGCGGGAAGCGACGATGGCCGCCCTCATCGCCGCGAAAGCCTCCGGTCCGTCGAAGTAAGGACGGATAGCCTGGCCGCGGAAGAGCGGGGCGTCATCGATCCGCTTCAGGAGAGTCTCGAAGCCGGGGTCGCGCACGCCGTGCGGGAGGACCGCGGCGAGGCGTCCGACGTTCCTCGCCCGGAGGTCTCGCGGCAGAATGCGGTAGGCCGCCGGCCGGAGGAACGGTTTCAGAAGCCGAGGTACCCGGAGGCGAGTCGTGACCTTCGACATGGAGCCGGCGGGCGCTACGGTAGCATCGCTGCGTGACCGCGAAGGGCGCCGCGCCGCTCCCCAAGGTCACCGAGACGCGGTAGGGGCGCCCTCGGGGAGAAGCTCGAAGAGCTTCTGCACCGGAAGAGGCTCGGTCGGCCCATAGTCGGCTTCCGCCGACGCCCAGACCAGGCGGAATCGCGCGAGCGCCGCGCGGTCCTCCGGCGTGTCGTCGGGAAGGGGAGCTGCGTCACGAAGGTGAAGGCGGGTCGAGAAAGCCCGCTCGCCTTTGGGCGTGGGCCGGTAAGGGGGCTTCGTCTCGGGCGTCCAGCCTCCTTCGAAGTACCCGTTCGGATCGAGGCCGAGGCTCGCGGCCGTCGAGGGAACGAAGTAAGGGGGCCAGATGACGAGGACGTACCGGATTCTCAGCCGGTCGAGCTCCCGGACGGCCCGCGCCGGCGATGGCTCCAGCCAGAGCCTCTGTGCGGTCTCCCAGCCCGGCTGCATGCTTCCGAAGTTGTCGAGAGCGACCGCGCGGGAGGCCCGGAAGATGATCGGGTGGCCGAAGTCCCATTGCGCGAGGACCCCCCACTTCGGCGGGTTTCCCGGATCGGGCGTCTTGACCCGGATCGCATTCGCCGCTTTGTCCCAGACGACGACGGAAGGGGCCGTTCCCCGGAACGTCCCGATGAGGAACGGGGCGGTGTAGAGAACGGCCGTCGGAACGAACGTCAGAAGGGACACGCCCCACAGGAGCCGCCGCGCGCCCCGGCGAGGCTCCAGGAGACTCCATGCGGCCCCTCCCGCGGCGGCTCCGAAGGCCGCCGAGACCGGGAGAAAACGGCTCTGGATCAGCGCGAGCAGCGTGAAGAAAAGGAAGGGAACGGCGAGGAGCAGAAGTTCCGGCAACTTGACGCGCCGTTCCTCGTTCCGGAGCGCGGCGAAGAGCACGAGGGCGACGATCGCCACGGGGAGACCGGGGAGGCCGAGCGCTGCCCAGGTCGAGTTCCTGAAGAGAGGGCGGAACTCGTCGATCGTGGCGAGCCAGGGATCTCTGGACCCGAGGAAACCGAAGCCCTGGACGAGGGCATTCCAGGCTCGAGGATTGGTCGTGAAAATGGCGATCAGGCCAGCGGCGAGGCCTGCGGTGGCTGTGAGGTGGCGATCCTTCGAAAAAGTGCGGCGGGCGAGAGCCTGGGCGAGGGAGAAGAGGCCTGTGCCGGCGGCGGCGATGGCCAGCAGCAGGACGTAAGGGGGGCCGAGGCGCCAGGGATCGGCGGGATCGGGAGTGACGCGGAGGGAGGCGAAGAGGGGGAGGAGCAGGGCGGCGAGGCCAAAGCCGAGCGAGATGCGCGGGAGGGCGGGAGCATGGGGCGATGCGAGGTCGCGGGCGGCGAGGGCGGCCGCGACGATGCCGGCCGAGAGAACGAGGCCGGTGAAGAAGCCGAGAGCGAGCAAGACCGCCGCGGCCCAGGGGAGCGGGGAGAGACGAGGATCGCGCAGGCCGGAAGGGCGCTCTTCTTCGCGGCGCGCGATGGAGTCGGCCAGAAGAAGCAGGAGGAGCGCGCCGAGGACCTCGGTCAGGTTGTGGTCGATTTCGCCGAAAGCCCCTCGTCTGGCGAGGCAGGGGGTGAGGGCGAAGAGCCAGGCGGCGGCGACCCCGCCTCTTGGGCCTGCCGCGCGCCGTGCCAGCGCCGCGGCGGCGGTGAGAGCGAGGACCAGCTCGAGGACCGGCAGCGCGGCTGCGAGAGGAAGGCCATGACGGGGATCCGCGGGAGTGGAGCCGCCGAGGCGTGCGAGGAGGGCGAGAGTGGCGTCGTGGAGGGGGGGCCAGACGGCGCGGCCGCCGTCGGGGAAGTTCTCGAAGGGGTCGAGGACGGGAGGGAGAAGACGTCCTTCCTGGATGGTCCGGATGACGCGGTGAGCGTGGAACATCGCGTCTGGGTCCTCGAATCTCCCCCCCTTCTCCAGCATGACGACCGAGTAGCGGTGCCATGCGACGAGGACGGCGAAGAGGCTCGCCGCTGCAAGGTGGAGGGCGTACCGCCGCCGTCCCGTCGGCGTCGGTCCTGTCCCCGATGCCTTCTTCCTGCGCACCGCTCTGGCCGCCACGGCCGGATAATAGGGGTGGCTGATGCCGTTTTCCTTTCTGTCGCACCTCCTTTGCACGAAATGCGGCCGCCCGAGCGACGCCGGGCGCCTCCTGAACGTCTGCTCGGTGCCGGGCTGCGGCGGCGCGCTCTTCGCCGAGTACCGTCTTCCCCCGCTCCGCCGCGACGACACCGCCGGGCGCGGGCGGACCATCTGGCGCTGGCACGAGATGATGCCGGCGGTGCGCGAGGAGGACGTCGTCTCTCTCGGAGAGGGGGGAACGCCGCTCCTTTATGCTGCCCGGCTCGGCGCACGGCTGGGGATGTCGAACCTCTGGATCAAGGAAGAGGCCGGAAATCCGACCGGGTCGTTCAAGGCGCGCGGCCTCGGTGCGGCGGTGACGATGGCCCGATCGCTCGGCGCGAAGGCCATCGCTCTCCCGACGGCCGGCAACGCCGGGGGCGCTGCTGCGGCCTATGCCGCCAGGGCGGGCCTCCCATGCCACGTCTTCATGCCGAGCGACACGCCCAAGCTCTTCCGGCTGGAGTGCGAGGCATACGGCGCACAGGTGACTCTCGTGGACGGCCTCATCGACGAGTGCGGCCGGCTCGTGGCCGAGCTGGCCGAAAAGGAGCGCTGGTTCGACGTCTCGACGCTGAAGGAGCCGTACCGCGTGGAGGGGAAGAAGACGCTCGGGTACGAGCTGGCCGAGCAGATGGGTTGGACCGTTCCCGAAGTCATCGTCTATCCGACGGGGGGCGGAACCGGCCTCATCGGGATCTGGAAGGCTTTCGACGAGATGGAGGCGCTCGGCTGGATCGGGTCGAAGCGCCCCCGGATGGTCTCGGTCCAGGCCGAAGGGTGCGCGCCGATCCCGAAGGCCTTCGCGGAAGGGAAGGACGTCTCGGAGCGCTTCGAGAACGCCGCAACGTATGCCAGCGGCCTCCGCGTCCCGAAGCCTTTCGCTGACTACCTGATCCTGAGGGTCCTTCGCGAGTCGAGGGGCGAGGCCGTGGCCGTTTCAGACGAGGAGATGCGAACCGCCGTCCTCGAGATGGCATCGAGCGAAGGTCTTTACCCCGCGCCCGAGGGGGGCGCCACGTGGGCCGCCGTGAAGAAGCTCCTTTCGGCCGGAAAGATCTCCCGCGACGAGCGCGTCGTCCTCTTCGACACGGGGACCGGGTACAAGTACGTGGAGTAGGGCGCTTCGCGCCCTCCGGGGCCGTCGCCCGAGATCACGAATCGATACCTGGCTGTCAGGGTCTACGCCTGCGAGGTCGGCGGGACTCCGCGGCGGCGGCACGATTGAGATGGCGGTCGAAGGACGAAAACCGGACGTCGCCGCCACCCTGTAGGCGCAGCGTCCTGTAGGACGCCAGGTGGACGCTGTCGTATGCGCGGAGGCCGTGCTCCTCGGCGAGGTCGCCCGCCGTACGGCAGATCGGTTCCGTCACCTGCACCACGAGGTAGCGCTCCCAGTCCTCCTCGAGGGCCGATCTCGCCCGCCGGTGCGCGGCCGGGGAAAGGCTTCTCTGACGGCGGAGCCGGGCCAGCGCCGCTCTCGCCTCGGGATAGGCGAGAAGAGACGTCGCGACGACCTCCGCCGCGGCGACCTCGGCCCGGACGGTCTCGGATCCTTCCTCCTCGACGTACAGCTTGATCAGGCTGCTCGTATCGAGGTAGAGAATCATCGCCTGTTCTCGAGCACCGCCGCGGCGCCGCTTCCCCGGCGCGGCTTCGGAGCCTTCGAACATCCTGTGGGCTTGCCGCCGCCCCACGTGGCGATACCAGCCGCGACCAGCGCGTCCGCCGCCCGCCGGTCAGGAGCGGCCTTCTCGACCCCTGTCACGACAGCGAGCGGTCGTCCCCGCCCGGTCACGACGATCCGCTGACCGGCCCGAACGCGCCTCAGGTAGCTGCTCAGCCCGTTCTTGAATGCCCTGACGCCGACATCCATGAACCACCTCCGAACGTAGCTACATTACCATGCACTAAGTAGCTACATCAATCCCGCGACGAGCGCGTCGTCCTCTTCGACACGGGGACCGCGTACAAGTACGTGGAGTAAGCCGCGCGACGCGCCCTCAGCTACGGCTTGACCTC
>JBLMYG010000117.1:0-9390 GCA_050258155.1 Acidithiobacillales bacterium | reverse complement strand
CGCTTCCGCCAGACGAGGGCGATCGTGCGGCGGGGGGAGGGCTCGGCGAAGGGGCGGACGCGAAGGCCCGCCCGCGGCGCTTCCGTCGCGACGGCGAGGCGGGGGAGGAGGGTGACCCCGGCACCTCCGGCGACCATCTGGGCGAGGGTGGAGAGGCTCGTCGCGCGGAATTCCAGCTCGCGGGCCTTCGCTTTCGAGCAGTACTCCAGAGCCTGTTCCCGGAAGCAGTGTCCGTCGTCCAGGAGCAGGACGTCCTGCCCGCGGATCTCGGCCGGCCTCACCGCCGACGGCGCGGCTCCGAGGGGATCGTCCGCCCGCGTTGCGAGGACGAAGGAGTCCAAGGCTATGATCTCGCAATCGACGTCGCCGATCTCCGCCTCGAGGGCGAGGAGCGCCGCGTCCAGATCGCCGGCGTCGAGCTTTCTGACCAGAACCTCGGTCTTTTCCTCCACCCAGATGGGCGTCAGCCGGGGATACGCGGCATGGAGGGCCGGAACCGCAGCCGGCAGCAGGTAGGGCGAGATCGTGGAGAGAATGCCGATTCGGAGCGTCCCCGCCAGCGGATCGCCGGCCCGCCGGGCGGCCGCGAGGAGATCCTCCACCTCGGAGAGAACCCTTCGCGCACGCTCCAAGAGCTCTCTCCCCGCTCCGGTCGGCAGGACGCGGCGGCGGTCCCGCTCGAAGAGGCGGGCGCCGAGCGTGCGCTCGAGCTGCCCCAGCTGCACGCTGAGCGACGGCTGGGAGACGTGGCACCGCTCGGCCGCCTTCCGGAAGCTCAGGGACTCGGCGACGGCCACGGCGTACTGGAGCTGGCGGAGCGAAAGGAGATGGGGGACGAGTTGCATAGTTTTACTCTATCAGATTGATGAAAAAAATATATTGGATTTATCAACGGACATGCTGCAGGTTTCCCTCAGGGTGAACGAGACGAGCGATTCAGACGACGAAAGGAGAGAGAATCATGAGCGAAGACAGCAAGTGTCCGGTGGCTCACGGACGCACGGCGGCGGGAGGCCCGTCGAACCGGGACTGGTGGCCGAGCCAGTTGCGCCTGGACCTCCTGCACCAGCATTCCTCCAAGTCCAATCCGATGGGCGAGGACTTCAACTACGCAAAAGAGTTCGAGAGCCTCGATCTGGCGGCTGTGAAGAAAGATCTCGCGGCGCTGATGACCGACTCGCAGGAGTGGTGGCCCGCGGACTTCGGTCACTACGGGCCTCTTTTCATCCGCATGGCATGGCACAGTGCGGGCACGTACCGCATCGGTGATGGCCGGGGCGGCGGCGGCCGAGGTCAGCAGCGCTTCGCGCCGGTCAACAGCTGGCCGGACAACGTGAGCCTCGACAAGGCGCGCCGGCTGCTCTGGCCGATCAAGCGGAAATATGGCCGGAAGATCTCCTGGGCCGACCTGATGATCCTCGCCGGAAACGTCGCCCTGGAAACGATGGGCTTCAAAACCTTCGGTTTCGGTGGCGGTCGCGAGGACGTCTGGGAGCCGGATCAGGACGTCTACTGGGGTTCCGAGGACAAGTGGCTGGCCGACAAGCGCACCTCCGGCGACCGGGATCTCGAGAATCCGCTCGCAGCTGTCCAGATGGGCCTCATCTATGTCAATCCGGAAGGCCCGAACGGCAACCCGGATCCGGTCGCGGCGGCCAGGGACATCCGCGAGACCTTCGCCCGCATGGCGATGAACGACGAGGAGACGGTGGCGCTCATCGCGGGCGGCCATACCTTCGGCAAGACTCACGGTGCCGGGGACGCGAAGCTCGTGGGGCCCGAGCCCGAAGCGGCCGCCATCGAGGAGCAGGGCCTCGGTTGGAAGAGCAGCTTTGGCACCGGGAAGGGCGGCGACACGATCAGCAGCGGCCTGGAAGTCACCTGGACGACCACGCCCACGAAGTGGAGCACCAACTTCTTCTGGAACCTTTTCGGCTACGAATGGGAGCTGACGAAGAGCCCGGCCGGTGCGCATCAGTGGAAGCCGAAGGGTGGGGCAGGCGCCGGCACCGTGCCGGATGCCCACGATCCGTCGAAGCGTCACGCGCCGTCCATGCTGACCACGGACCTCTCTCTGCGGTTCGACCCTGCCTACGAGAAAATCTCACGGCGCTTCATGGAGAATCCGGATCAGTTCGCGGACGCGTTCGCCCGCGCCTGGTTCAAGCTGACGCACCGCGACATGGGCCCTCGCGCACGTTATCTCGGCCCGGAGGTTCCTTCGGAGGAGCTCATCTGGCAGGACCCCATTCCGGCGGTCAATCACAAGCTGGTCGATGAGCAGGACATCGTCTCCCTCAAGGGCAAGATCCTTGTTTCAGGCTTGTCCGTGTCGGAGCTGGTCTCGACCGCCTGGGCGTCGGCGTCCACCTTCCGTGGCTCCGACAAGCGCGGCGGCGCGAACGGCGCCCGCATTCGTCTGGCGCCACAAAAGGATTGGGAAGTCAATCAGCCTGCCCGGCTGGCGAGAGTGCTGAAGACCCTGGAGGGCACTCAGAAGGCGTTCAACGGTGCCCAGTCCGGCGGGAAGAAGGTCTCCCTTGCCGACCTGATCGTTCTTGGCGGTTGCGGTGGCGTCGAGCAGGCTGCGAAGAAGGCCGGCCAGAATGTGACGGTTCCCTTCACGCCGGGGCGTATGGACGCCTCGCAGGAGCAAACCGACGTGGAGTCGTTCGCCGTCCTCGAGCCGGTGGCGGACGGCTTCCGCAACTACCAAAAGACACGATACGCGGCATCGGCCGAGGAGCTGCTGGTCGACAAGGCGCAATTGCTGACGCTGACCGCGCCCGAGATGACGGTTCTCGTGGGCGGCCTGCGTGTTTTGAATACGAACTTCGGCCAGAGCCGGCACGGCGTCTTCACGAATCGGCCGGAGGCGCTGACCAACGACTTCTTCGTGAACCTGCTCGACATGGGCACGGCGTGGAAGGCGGTATCTGAAGCCGGCGACCTGTTTGAAGGGCGCGATCGTGCAACGGGCGACCTCAAGTGGACCGCCACGCGTGTCGACCTCATCTTCGGTTCCAACTCCCAGCTCCGGGCCTTGGCGGAAGTCTACGGATGTGCGGACTCCCAGGAGAAGTTCGTGCACGACTTCATCGCGGCATGGGACAAAGTCATGAACCTCGACCGTTTCGAGGTCGCCAGACCGTAGAAGAAGACTCGACAGGAGATCTCTCCGGCTCCGGCTTCGGCTTCGTCCCGGGGCCGGGGCTACTCTCCGATGATCTTGATGAGGATCCGCTTGGGCCGGCGGCCGTCCCACTCGCCGTAGAAGATCCTCTCCCACGTCCCGAAATCCAGCCTGCCGTTCGTGATGGCCACGACGACCTCGCGCCCCATGAGTTGGCGCTTGATGTGGGCGTCCGCGTTCTCCTCGCCGGTGTCGTTGTGCCGCCACCGGCGCACGGGCTCGTGCGGCACGAGCGCCTCGAAGAAACCCTCGTAGTCGCGGTGCAGGCCCGGCTCGTCGTCGTTGATGAAGACCGAGGCCGTGATGTGCATCGGGTTGACGAGGCAGAGCCCCTCTTTGACGCCACTCTCGCTGACGGCCGCCTGGACGTCGGGGGTGATGTTCACGAAGCCGATGCGGGACGGCACGTTCAGCGTCAGGATCTTTCGGTGCGACTTCACTCTCGGTCCAGTCTACCCGGCAGCGATTGAAGCGAGCGTAGAGACGCGGCCCCCCGCGCGCTTCAGGCGCGGACGGCCGTCCGGCCGCGGATAGGCACCCCGGATCGTTCCCGCGACCTGTTTCAGGGCGGGGGCGAGAGGGGAGCGCTTCCGCCAGACGAGGGCGATCGTGCGGCGGGGAGAGGGCTCGGCGAAGGGCCGCACGCGGAGGCCCGCTCGCTGCGCCTCGGTGGCGACCGCGAGGCGGGGTAGCAGGGTCACCCCGGCGCCTCCGGCGACCATCTGGGCGAGGGTGGAGAGGCTCGTCGCCCGGAACTCCACCTCGCGGGCCTTCGCTTTCGAGCAGTACTCCAGAGCCTGTTCCCGGAAGCAGTGTCCGTCGTCCAGAAGCAGGACGTTCTTTCCGCGAAGCTGGGCCGGCCTCACCGAGGACAACGACGCCCCGAGGGGGTCGTCCTCCCGCGTGGCGAGGACGAACGGGTCGATGGCCACGATCTCGCGCTCGACGTCTCCGATCTCGGCTTCAAGCGCGAGGAGAGCCGCATCGAGATCCACGGCGTCGAGACTCTTCAGCAGGCTCTCGGTCTTCTCCTCGAGCCAGATCGGCATGAGCCTGGGATGGGCCGCGCGGAGGGCGGGCGTGATGCCGGGCAAGAGGTACGGCGAGATCGTGGGGAGGATGCCGATCCGGAGGGTTCCGGCCAGCGGGTCGGCCGCCCGCCGTCCCGCTGCAAGCAGGTCGTCCGCCTCCGAGAGGACGCTGCGCGCACGATCCACCAGCTCCCTGCCCGCGGCGGTCAGTAGAACACGGCGGCGGTCCCGCTCGATGAGGCGGCGCGCCTCGGCGCCTCTCCTGTCCCTCGCGCGCGATCGTGCAGGCGGCCGGCTGAACGGTCTATTCGCCGACGCGAAACGCGGCGTGGAACGTGGCAGGAGGACGCTCCACGCCGCCATTCTCTGGGACGCGGTGGCGTCCCGCTCCACCGGCGAAGGGCTCGGGCCGCCGGCCCGATCACTCAGCTCTTCGGGACGTGCACTCGCGCGGCGAACTCACCGACGAAGGAGAATCCGCCAGGGTAGATGACGTCGTAATGTAGCTGCATGCCGTCGATCGCGCCGCCGAAACCTCTCCCGACCATCTGGTAGTCAAGGCTGAGGTCGCTGAAATCGAACGACCCGCTCACGACGCCGTCCCACGTCGCCTCGGCATCGACTTTCCACTCGAACGTCCCCCAGCAGGAGCCTTTCAGGTTGCCGTCCAGACTGCAGTCGATGCTGATGGTATTGACTCCCGCGAGCAGAGGGACCGCCGGTCCGACCGGCGCCGGAGGGGAAAAGAGCATCGTCTGGACCACTTGATGCTTGAGCAGAACACGCCGGCTGCCCACGCACGGATTGAAGGGGTCACCGGTCGCAACGCCTCCGATGCAGGTTACCGTTCCGGGGTCGACGACGTTGAACGTCACCTCCTGGCCGGACGCCGTCAGGAACTTCGGCGGTTCGGCGGCTGTCGTGGCACCGGTAGCGACGATCGTGAAGCAAATGGCCGTCAGCAGTAGGAAGAGGTACCTCGCGCGCATGGCTTCTCACCTCCGCCGGGAAAACTAGGATCTCCGCGCCGCCGCGGCCAGACCGCGTGGCGCGAATGTCCCGTAACGCCCCAATTCGCCCCATCTGGTAGCCTGAATGGCCGGGACTTCGCGGTGTCGGACCGTCTGGATTCTTGGAAGGAGATCTGCTCCTACCTCGGGCGCGACCGGCGCACTCTGGGCCGCTGGGAGCGTGAGCGCGGCCTGCCCGTCCACCGGATCCCGGGCGGCACCAGGCCCCGCATCTTCGCCCTGCGGACCGAGATCGACCGGTGGATGAGCGAGGGCTCCCATGGCGACTCCGGCGCGACGCCTGGGAAGAAAGCCACCCTGGCGGTCCTGCCGTTTGCGATCCTGGCCGCTGACAAGGAGAGCCAGTACTTCGGGGACGGATTGGCCGACGACATCATCAACGCGTTAACCCGCACTCCCGATCTCGACGTCATCGCCCGAACGTCCTCCTTCGCCTTTCGGGGAAAGGCGCTCGACGTCCGGCGAATCGGGCCACAGCTCGGCGTCACGGCGCTCCTCGAGGGGAGCCTGCGGCGAGTCGGGAAGCGGATCCGCGTCTCGGCCCAGCTCGTGTCGACGGCCGACGGCTGCCACCTCTGGAGCGAGACTTACGACCGGGAGCTCGTCGACATCTTCGCCATTCAGGACGAGATCGCCCAGGCCATCTCGCACTCCCTCCGGGCTCAGCTGGGCGCGCGGCGTTCGGGGCGGCGCGTGCCGGGAATGGACGCCTACGAGCTCTGGCTAAAGGGACGCTCGGCCGCGCTCGCCTTTACGCCCGAGGCGATGCTCCGCGCCAGCGAACTCTACCGGGCATCCCTTCGCGTCGACGCCTCCTTCGCCCGGCCCCACGTCGACCTGGCGGAGATGGCCTGGCAGGCGACCGAGTTCGGGCTGCTTCCCGTGAGGCCGGGTCTGGCGCAGGTCCGGGAAGAGATTGATCGCGCGCTGGCTCTCGACGACTCGCTGGGCGAAGGCCATGCCCTGGACGGCGTACTGCGGGGCCTCGTCGACTTCGACTGGGAGGCCGCGGAGCGGTCCTTCGCTCGGGCGCTGGCGGAGAACCCCTCCTCGGGCGAGATCCTCCGCCACCACGCCTGGAGCTACCTGGCGCCGCGGGGCCAGCTCGCCGAAGCGGACCGTCAGATGGTCGAGCTGGCGCGGCTGGACCCGTATTCGCCCCTCACGCTGAGCTACTCCGGGCTCGTGAAGTTCAGCCTCCATGACTTCGCCGGCGCCGCGGGGTACTTCCGCCGCGCGCTCGAGCTCCTCCCGTCCCTCTGGTGGGTGCGCTACTTCCTCGGCGCCATGGCGCTCTTCGGCGGCGATTCGAATCGCGGCGTGGCGCTCTGCGAGGAGGCGCTCCAGTCGCACCCCGGCCCAGTCGGGGAAGGCGGCCGCGCAGCGATCAACGGCTTCGCCGGCAATCGGCAGCGAGCGCGGGAGATCCTGGCCCGGCTCCTCCGCGAGAACACTGTCGCGCCGGTCTCCCCCGTGGCGATCGCTTGGGCCTGCCTCGGCGCGGCGGACGATCGCGTCTTCGAGTGGCTCGACCGATGCATCGACGAGCGCGAGCCCGTCGTCCTCCACCTCCCGCACATGCCCATCTACGACGACATCCGGGGCGACCCGCGTTTCGACGTCCTCCTTCGGCGAATGGGGCTCCTGGGGGGAGGACCCGGGGCGGCGGCGGGGGCAGCGGCCGGCGGAAACAGCTCGGCGCCCACCCCGAACCCGACGTAGTTGTGGCGGAAGGCCAGCGTCGTTAGAAAGCGCCCGCCCGGAGCAGATTCTTGCGCCCCCCGGGGCGTCAGGGCCCGACGCCGCGGACGGGCATCGTCTCGACGGGGGCGAGCTTCACGGGCTTCCCTTTTCGCCGGGCCAGGCGCTCGCGGAGCGCCTCCATGTAGACGTAGAAGACGGGCGTGACGAAGAGGGTGATCATCTGTGAGAAGAGGAGGCCGCCGACGACCGCGAGGCCGAGTGGCTGGCGCGCTTCGGCCCCGGCGCCCAGCCCGAGGGCGATCGGGAGCGTCCCCATGAGAGCCGCCATGGTCGTCATCATGATCGGGCGGAACCGGACGACGCACGCCTCGTAGATGGCCTCCTCGGCGCTCTTGCCGGATCGACGCCCTTCGATGGCGAAGTCGACCATCATGATGCCGTTCTTCTTCACGAGGCCGACGAGAAGGATGACGCCGACGAAGGCGTAGATCGACAGCTCCGTCTTGAAGATGAGGAGAGTCAGGAGGGCGCCGAAGCCGGCGAAAGGAAGGGCCGAGAAGATCGTGAGCGGGTGGAGGAAGTCTTCGTAGAGGATGCCGAGCACCATGTAGATGACGAGGATGGCGACGAGAAGGAGGAGGCCGAGCCCCTTCTGGGAGCTCTCGAAGGCCTGCGCGGTCCCTTGGAAGCTCGTCTGGATCGTGTCGGGGAGCGTTTCGCGCCCGACCTTGTTGATCTCCGTTACCGCCTCGCCGAGCGAGACGCCGGGGGCGAGGTTGAAGGAGATCGTCACGGCCGGGAGCTGGCCGGCGTGGTTGACCGCCAGCGGGCCGACCGTTCGCTCGAACTTCGTGACCGCGGAGAGCGGGACGAGGTCGCCATTCCTCGACCGGACGTAAAGCAGCTGGAAGGCCGACGGGTCACGCTGGAACTGGGGGAGCAGCTCCATGATGACCTGGTATTCGTTGTTCGGAGCGTAGATCGTGGAGATCTGGCGGGAGCCGTAGGCCGTGTAGAGCGCGTTCTCGATCGCATCCGGGGTCACCCCGAGCGCGGAGGCGCGGTCCCTGTCGATCGTCAGGTAGGCCGTCGGGTTCCGGAGCTGGAGGTCGCTGTTCACGTCCTGCAGACCGTGGAGCCCTCGCAGCTTCTCCTCGAGGAGGGGCGCGGAGGCGTAGAGGTCCTTCGTGTCCGAGGCCTGTAGCGTGAACTGGTACTGCGCCCGGGTGAGGACCCCACCGAGCCGGATGGGGGGGAGGTTCTGCGGATAGACCCTTATCCCCGGGATCTTTGCGAACCTGGCGCGCAGCTCCTGGATGATCTGGTCGACGCCGAGCTTCCGCTCGTCGCGCGGCTTCAGGCGCATGAAGATCATCCCGGTGTTCCCGCCCTGGGCCATGTTGCCCCGGGTGCCGCAGCTGGACATGAAGCCTTCCACGTTCGGGTCGGCCTGGACGACCGCCATGACGGCCCTCTGGTGCTCCACCATCGACTCAAAGGAGATCCCCTGCGCGGCCTCGGTAGGAGAGAAGACCTGGTCGATGTCGGTGCTGGGGATGAAGCCCTTGGGAACGATCCGGAAGAGCATGATCGTGGCGACGAGGATGGCCGCCGAGAAGGCCATCATGAGGCGCTTCCTCGAAAGGGCCCACCGGAGGATTCGCTTGTAAACGTCGAGCGATGCGTCGAAGACGCGCTCGGAGGCCCGGTAGAAGCGGCCCGGCGTTCTCTCGCCGTGCGCCCTCAGATAGCGCGCGCAGAGCATCGGGGTGAGCGTCAGCGAGACGAAGCCGGAGACGAGGATCGCCACCGCAATCGTGACGGCGAACTCCCGGAAGAGACGCCCGATGATCCCGCCCATGAAGAGAAGCGGGATGAAGACGGCCGTCAGCGAGAGCGTCATGGAGACGATCGTGAAGCCGATCTCCTTCGTGCCGCTGAGAGCCGCCTCGAACGGCTTCTCCCCCATCTCCATGTGCCGGACGATGTTCTCGAGGACGACGATGGCGTCGTCCACGACGAACCCGACCGAGAGGGTCAGGGCCATCAGGGACAGGTTGTCCATGCTGTAGCCGAGGGCGTACATCGCCGCGAAGGTTCCGGCGATGGAGAGCGGCAGCGCGAGGGACGGGATGACCGTCGCCGAAAGATTCCGGAGGAAGAGGAATATGACCATGACGACGAGGGCGAGCGTCAGCCAGAGCGTGAACTTGACGTCCGCGACCGACTCCCGGATCGACTTCGAGCGGTCGAAAAGGATGGAGAGCTTCGCCGAGCCGGGGAGCATCGCCTCGAAGGAGGGGATCAGCTTCTTGATGTTCGAGACGACCTCGACCGTGTTCTCGCCCGGCTGCTTCTGGATCGCCAGGACGACGCCCCGCGTGGCGCCGCTCTTGTCGACGTACCACGCGGCCGTCTTGTCGTTCTCGAC
>JBLMYG010000116.1:0-9661 GCA_050258155.1 Acidithiobacillales bacterium | reverse complement strand
AAGAATCCCTTCCGAGCCGGAAGCTCTTCGCTGCCCGGTCTTCTGGGACCAGCTTTCCGCTTCCGTCCCGCCCAAGGCGAACGAGTCGGTAATTTCGCTCGTCGCGAAGGAGAGCCCCGGTCCGCCCCTTTGCGTCCACGAGCCACGCCTCCGGCTCTTCGGCGGTACCGCCGAACGGAAAGTCCGTGACGGACACCTCGCCGAGCGAAAAGCCCGAACCTTCGGGAAAGGGATAGGCATAGACGATGAATCCGTTCAGAAACGGCCTCACGAGAAAGGCCTCCGGGCGACGCGCCGGGTCGCGGCGTACGGACTCGATCGCATGGAACGCCGCGGTGAGCGTCTCAATTGCCGGTCCGAGGAGGCCGCCCGGCGCGACGGTCCGCTTCCGGGCCAGAAACGGCTTCCAACTCAGCGACGCGGGCGGAGGTGAAATTCCGAATTCCGGAAGGACACGACAGGCTCCGAGGTCCGCAAGCGCTTCTGGTCCTGCGAGTGCGACGCAGAGGAGAAGGGAGGCGGCGCCAGGCCCCTTCCGGCGGCCGGAGGAGCTCACGGAGGCCCGACGAGGACGAAGAGGTTCATGACCGGGGCGTCTCGAAGGCTCTGGATCAGCTCCGTCAATCTGCGGCGTCTCCTCTGGTCCCGGAGGGGTGTCGTCATTCTAGCCGATTGAGACTCAGGCGCAACGACGGGCGGCGCCGGAGAAGCGCAGACGGGCGGGGGGAAGGGAGCGTCGGGGAGCCGGTCCGTGGTCTCTTCACGAGGGACCTCCCGTCGTCCCTACTTGATGGCACGGGAAAGTCCTTCGATCAGGGAAGAGAAGCCGGTCTGCACCTCGGGGACGCGGGTGGCGAGGACGCTCAGGATGGGGAGGAGGCCGTAGAGGACGATCCGGAGGACGAGGGAGAGGTCCCAGGAGACCTTTCCCGCCTGCGTCCGCGCGACGCGGCTCAGGATCTCGTCCCGGTCCATCTGGAGGAAAGAGCCGACGGCCAGGGCCGCCAGAAGGACGATGAAGGCGATCAGGAAGAAGACGAGGATCCGGGCCGGCTGGAAGGGGTAGGCGGTGATGGCGACGAAGAGGAGGAGCGCGGAGACCAGGAACGCCGAGAGGAGGTTTCGGAGGTGGAGGAAGACGTAGGCCACGTAGATGACGAGATGGCTCGCGATGAACTCCTCGGCCTGGCGAAGCCAGGCGGCAGCCGCCGGGTCGAGGGCCCGCTTCTCGACCGAGCTCTCGGCCGGTCGGGCGGAAGCGTCTTTTCCTCCTGCCGGGGTGTCCGCCGGAAGCGGCTTCGTCCGCCAGTAGGGCTCGACGATCGGCTGGAGCACACGGGCGAGGAAGCCGACCCATCCGGCGGTCTGCGCGCGTGCCTTCCAGGTCTGGAGAATCCCGCCGCCCGAGCGCCGCATCCGGCCGGAGAAGAAAACGCGCAGGGTCCGGAGGTTCGCGAGCGCATCGAGGACCCGCGTCGTGTCGCTCTCTTTCAGACCGAGATCCCGGTGGAGCCCTGGCCTGGCCGCTTTGAGGTCGACCTCGAGAAGACGCCATTGATGCAGCAGTCGGGCGAAGTCGGGAAGCGAGATGAAGCGGCCGAAGGCCCTCGGCCCGACGGCTTCGGCAAGGCGGCGCGGCACGCGGTCGAAGGCGTCGGCCATCGGGTGCGCCGCGAGGAAGCGGAGGAACGTCTGGAGCCGCTGCCAGAGAAGGGCGTAGCGCGCCGCCGTGAAGAGCGTCACGAGGCAGGCGAAGAAGAAAATGATGCGGAAGAGGGTCTGGTACGGCTCGCTCTCGGGAGCGGGGCTCAGGCGCGCAAGAAGCCACACGACGAGGAAGCCGAAGACGATCGTGCCGAAGGCAGAGAGGACGGGACTGACCCAGATCTGCCGGAAGGTCCGGAGGATCTGCCGTTCGAGGGCTTCGGCCCCCTCGAGGTCCGATGACCTGCGGCCGACGAGGGCCGCGCCGAATCCGCCCCACTCGTCGAGCGTCAGCCGGCGAAGGTGACAGAAGGCCAGCAGGGCACAGGCACAGGAGAGAAGGACGACGGGCACGAGGATCGAGAGCCCGCTGGCCGGGTTCGTCAGCCGCTCGAAAAGGAGGAGCGCCGGAAGAAGGTCCGGCGGCCACGCATACCAGACGGTCACCCCGATCGTCACGAAGAGAAGGAGGGTCAGCACCCCTCCGGAGAGCGCCTCGAAGGCCGAGCGGATCCGTGCCAGGAGGAACCGATCACTCCGCCGCCCGAGGAGGGAACGGAGCTCGGATCGGTGGAGCGGATGGCGGCGCAGCCGCCGGATCTCTCGCTTGAGGAGACGCCTCTGGCGGCCGACGGAGAGGGCGAGAACGCGGGCCATCGTCAGGGTCAGGACGAGAAGCGACAGGAGGACGCCTGCGAGGTCCGCGAGGGAGCCCGCGGGGAGGGCCGAAAATGCGGCCGGCCCTTCCCGGAGGGCGAGGCGATAGGGCGTCAGAAAAGTGCTCGAGGCGAGAAGCTGAACCAGAAAGAGCGGGGTGAAGAGGAGGAGGAGGAGAAGGTCCTTGCGGTACGGCACCCGCTTCTCGGCGTCGAGCCGGAGCTTCGCAAGGGTCGGGCTCGCGGGAAGCCTCGCCTCTTTCCGGAGGAGGTCGGGCCGGAGCGGCGCCGACTCTTCGGGCGGCGGCTCCTCCCGGCGGTTCGCGACGGCGAAGGCGAGCGACAAGCCGACCGACAGGAGAGAGAGCGCCCAGAGGAAGAGGTGGGAAAGGCGGGAGGTCGTGAGGCGCTGGTCGGCGCGCTCGAGGACTCCGGCGAGCGTCCCGGCGGCGGGCGCTCGCGTCCGGACGTAGAGATAGGCGTTCTCGTCCACTTCGTTCGGGAGGACCGCGAGGGGCCAGACGGCGCTGTTCCCGACCACCGAGAGCCAGACCGGCGGGCGGTTTCGGACACGGGCCTCGGCGGACTCACTGACGAGCTGCGGAAAGGGGGGTCCGTACTCCACGAGGGCGTCATCCCGCCCGAGGAGAACGAGGGTGGCGTTGAAGACCCCCTCGGCGCCGCCGCTCGGAAACTGGAAGGAATCGCGCGGCGTGGCGTCCGGCGTCCAGACCTGGTTCCGGTTGTAGAGCGGATAGGTCGAGGCGACCAGCATCCCGCGGAGGTACGGAATGTACTTGGGGTGGGCGAGGAGGATGTCGCTGTCGAGCGTGAAGAGCGTCACCCCCGGGCAGTTCAGGGCGATCTGGCGCGCGAGGAAGAGCTTGTCCCTCACGTCGGTCGCCATGAGGCCGACGTACTGGATGCGGAGCCGCGAGAGTGTCGCGAGAATGGCCGCGAGCGACAGCTCGTCCGAGGCGCTCGAGAGCTCCGAGACGGAGGGGACGGCGTCCCGCCGCCGCCCAGCTTCGCCCAGAGGGAGGTCGAGCGTCCGCGTCCCCTGTGCGGTCCCCGTCGCGTCGCCGAATGGCTCGAGAAGCTTGTCCCGCGCGTAGGCCGCTCGGAGCTGCGAGATGTGCATCGGGAAGGTGATCGAGACTCCCGGCTCCGGAGCGTCTTCCGAAGGCATCTCGGGAGAGGAACTTTCCGGCGCCAGGCCGTACGCGGTGTTGGACTCGGTCAGGAGGGCGACGCGCCCGAAGTCGACGCCGAGATCCTTGAGGTAGCCGTAGAGGCGCCTCTTCGTGATCCCGTCCGGAGCGACGGTCGCCGTGAACGTGGCGACGAGCCGCGTCACCTCGTCCTCGAAGGTGAGCAGCTCCCTGTTCGAGTCGCGAGTGGCGCTTCCGGAGACGATCGTGACCGTCGCCCCGCCCGCGGCCCGGGCCCAGCTCTGGAGGGTGTACCGGAGAGAGAAGGCCGACCCGGAGAAGAAGGGACCGAGGAGGGCGATCCTGGGCGGATCCGCTTCGCCCCCCGCCGCGTGCTCCGCGATCGTCCTCGCCTCGCCGAGGGCGAGAGTGAGAGGGGTTCTCTGTATGCCGGAGATCGGCGTTTCGGCAACGAGGTAGACGACGAGGAGGCGGGCGTCCAGGTCGCCGCCGCGGCTCCGGGGGGAGTGCACACGCCGGAAGAGGAGGACGCCGGGAGGACGCTCGCGCGGTCCACGCCGGTCGGCGTCGGGCGCGCTCCGTCCTGCCACCCGGTCGAGCCAGGGGAGGGAGTAGCGGTCGAGAAGGTAGCCGTTGACGCGGACGGCGCGCTGCACGGCATCGAGCGTCCGGTCGAAGGCGTAGTCGAGGATCGAGTCGACGGGGTCCGGCACCGTGACGACGAGGGCCGAGACCGGGATGGCGGCCTCGTCGAGCTTCTCGAGAACTCCTTTCAGCGTGCGCGGCTCGACCCGGTCCGCGGGCGGCAGGAACCATGTCAGGAGAGGAGCCGCGACCTCGGGAGCGCTCTCCGCAGGTACCGCCGGCGGCGCCGGGGTCAGCGCGAGTCTCCGGGCTGCTGCGGCCTCGGGCGTCTCCTCGGTTTTTCGGCCTCCTGCAAAGGGGACGGCCAGAACGCCCGCGAGCGCCAGAAAGAGAAGCGCAAGGAGGCCGCCCCCCCGACCTTTCATCCGGGTCTCGCGGGCGTCGGCGGGGGGAGGAAAGTCTCCGGAGCGAGGGGGCGGCCGTTCAGCGTCTCGCAGAAGCGCTCTCCGACGACCTCTCCGAGCTTCCGATAGCTCTCCCACTGCGCTTCGTCGAAGAACTGGTCGCTCGTCGGTTCCTGCGGGAATGCCTCGTGTTCGGCCTGGTATTCGAGAAGATCGAGCGGCTCGTCCCCGGTGAGTGAAGGCTTCAGGACGACGAGGACGCCGACACCGCCGTCGGGGTAACGAATGCGTGCGAGGGCAGCGTGCTTCTTCGCGAGGCTGCCCGGCCCCTCGCGGCCGAGCTCGCCGAGGGAGCCGAAGAATCGCCCCTCGGGCTCGTCGGCGAAGTCGGCCTCCGTCAGGAACGTGATCTCCGTCCGGAAGTCGATCCGGGCCTTCCGGACGAGGTTGGCGAGGTCTCCGAACTGGTACTCCGCGTCGGCCCCGTCGTCGCAAAGGACGATGACCGGAAGGCGCCGGCGGATCAGCTCGTAGCAGGCGGTGTTCTCGAAGTGCCCTCCGTCGGAGAGGTACCAGCGGCGCGAGTTCGGCCCCGCGAAGCGGGCGAGGAACTCGTCGAGGAGGTGCATCTGGACCGGGATGACCTTCTCGAGGAAGAGGTGCGCGCGACCGGACCATGTCGGCAAAGTCCGTCCGGCCCGGGCGTCCGGATCGATCCCCGAATCCCACCAGTAGCCGAGGCGGACGTTGAAGACGCCGCAGAGGAGGCTGAGGCCGAAGCTCGTGCGCGACCCGAGACCGGTCGAAAAGGCCGCCCCGGAGACGGAGACCCACGTCTCGAGGGGGAGCCTCTCGGCGAAGAGAAGGTCTCCCTCCGACGGCGTGAAGATGGCGTACTCGCTTCGGGTCGCCTCCAGCGGCCTGAGCGCGAAGCGCCCCGACGGGTCGGGAGCCCGGAGGGCATGCGACCGATTGCCGGCCGCGACGGACAGCGGCCCGATGGCCATGGCGAGCCCCTTCCGGTCGTGCTGCTCCACCTGGCTCTTTCCGGCGACGGTCTCGTTGAGCGTGACGTTCACGAGGTGAAGCGGCCCGCCCGCGAGATCGGGCCTGTAGTCATCGAGGCCGATGCCGTCTCCGGGAAGGGGCTCGGTGACGTTCTGGCCGCGCCCCTTCCAGCGCTCCGGGTTAGACGCGCCGAGGTAGGCGCGGGCGAGGCGGGCGCCGTAGAGCGCCTGGAGCGACGACTGGTTCAGGAAGGGGAGCGTCCGGCCGAAGAGGAGCGTCAGGGCGATGCCGAGGGGGAAGACCCAGGCGTAGACGGCTCCGGCGCCGAGCGACGGCGAGAGCGTCCCGAAGCCGGAGGCGACTCCGTACGAGAGCGCCGAGAAGCCGACGAGGAGCGCGAGGACGAGCGCGAAGGAGGCGGCCCAGGCGGCCGTGGCGGCGGGAACCGCCAGCCGCTTCCCCGCGGCGCGCTCGGAAAGGAGCTTCGCCAGCTTCCGGCCGAAGGCGACGAGGGCCGCAAGGCCCGAGGCGGAGAGGGCGCTCTTCCAGCCGCCGAAGGTCCCGACGAGGTCGAAGCGGTTCGCCGCGAGCGAGGCGTAGAGGGTGGCCCCGAGCGTGTCGAGGAGGGCGAAGGCGAGCGTGCCGAGGACGGCGATGAGGGTCCCCTTCAGCTGGCGCGAGAGCCGATTGTTCCGCGTCAGCTCGTCCGGCGGGCGCCCCGTCCGCGAGAAGAGAAGCGCCACGGCGGCGATGAGGGCGATGGAGCCGAGGATCGGGACATCGGTGGGGGGGACGAGCCCCGGATTCTTCCGATCGGCGAGGAGGAGGGCGAGGGCCGCCGCGAGGACGAACCAGCCTCCCACGACGGGGCGGCGGTACCAGGGCGCGCCGGAGGCTCCGCGCTGTCCGAGCCAGTAGGCCCAGCCGACCGGCACGGAGAGGAAGAGGAAGAAGAGGGCCGGGAGGACGAGCCAGTCGCTCCAGAAGACGCCCGCCGAGGCCGGCGGGAACGGAAAGGCGCCGGCTTCGCGGAGCAGGACCCGCGCGCCGTGGGCGGCGAGGAAGAGCGTCAGGACGAGCGCGGCGAGGACGACGTGAATGGAGACGGTGTTTCGAAGGACCACGGCGCCCGCCAGGAGGAGATCTCCCGCTCCGTTCGGCGAGAGGTACCGCCCGTTCTCCCGGAGATATCCGAGCGGCTTCGACCGAGGCTCAGCCAGGATCAGCTCGACGAGGTCCGCAGGGAGCTTCTCCCCCGGTTTCGGCTGCATGCTCTTCGGTAGCGCGCCGGCCAGCGCATCGGACGGACGCGTGAAGAGCCGTCCGAGGAAGGCTCCGGCGTACCCGCCGCCGGAGACCGTGGAGAGGTAGTCGAATCGGCGGAGAAGCCGGTGCCGCGCGAAGGCCTGCATCACGCCGATCGAGAAGGTCGCGCTCCGGATGCCGCCTCCCGAAAGGGCGAGGCCGGCGTACGGCCCGCGCTCGTCGCCGAGGCCGGCGGCAAGCCGTCGCTTCGCGACCGCGGCGCCTTCGAGGAGCTCCAGCTCCTTGGGGAGGACGGGAATGCTGGAAAGGGTCGCGGAGAGCTCCGGCGGAACGTCCGGGCTCATCGAAAGCCGTTTTCGCCCGAGCGGAGCTGCTTCCGGAGGACGGTGGCCGTCGTTCCGAACTCCCGGCGGAGATACCGTGCGAGCGTCTGCGTCGACGAGAAGCCGAGATGGAGGGCGACCGTCTTGAGCGGGGCATCGCCCGCGAGAAGGCGGAGGGCCTCCTGGCGCCTTCGCTCGCCGAGCAGACCCGAGAGTGGGATCCCAAACCTCTCGAACCGGCGGCGGAGCGTCCTCTCGGAGACGCCGAAGATCCCTACGCCGAGCCGGATGCCGAACCGGAGGAGGAAGAGGACGGTCTCGTCGTCGAGGAGATCGAGAAGCGCCTCCTCGCGCTGGTGCGGACCCCCCTTTTCGGCAGGCCGCGGCGTGTCAGAAACCCTGCGTGGCCCCCAAGCCATTCGGGCCTCCCCCCTCTCCTCATCGGACGGCGCAGCAAGAATGCTAGGGGAGGGCCGTCGCGCGAATCAAGGGCTCTCGGGCGTTGGCGCCCTGATGTTGCCGAAGCGGCCAGGCTCTGGCGGGTCGGCATCGACGCGGCTCTCCCTTCGGCGACGCCGGCATCACGTTTAGTTAGCAGATTGGGAAGAGGCGTTGCCGGCTTCAGGCCGAGGCGAGCGCACGGAGTCTCTGGACGGTGTTCCAGTTTCGGGCCGTAGCGCGGGTGCCCAGCTTCTTTTCGATGAGGGCGTTCGTGAGGTGCGAACGGCCCATTCCGTTCGGGTAGACGATGTATGCATGCTTCCCGTGGGCGCGAACGACCTCCGGACCGTCGATGGCTGCCTGGAGCGCCTCGACGCCTCCGGCAACTGGCGACTCCTTGAGGAACATGACCACGAGGCGGCGGGGATCTCGTTCGGCTTCCTCGCGGAAGCGGTTTCGCGCGACGACGGACATCCATTCCTTGGCGCTCCGGACGAAGAAGTCGGTTCGGAGGCCCAGCCGCTTCTCGGCTCCTGCCTCCAGGAGATGTTCCAGTCGCGCCCCGGTCTGTGCCTCGGCCCGAAACACGAGATTGCCGCTCTGCAGCAGCGATCGTCCATCGGAAAGGCGCAGGTGCTTCAGGAGCTCGCGAAGGCCAGCCATGGTGACCTGCCTGTGGCCGCCGACATTGATGCCCCTGAGAAGAGCTACGTAGGTCGTCATGACTGGTGGCCCTCCCTCCGACCACCGACTTTACTTGGAGACCTTCCCCGTCAGCCAGCGGACGATCGTCTCCTCGGCCCAGTAGACCGCGTGTCCCGGGGAAGAGCCCGCCACGAACCCGACGTGGCCGCCGTGGTCGGTGAAGAGACAGCGGACGGCTGGCGACGCGGCGGCACGGGCCTTTGAAAGGACGTCCGGGGGGATGAACGGGTCGTCCGCGGCGCTGATGCAGAGGGTCGGCGTCGCGATCTTCCCGATGAAGAAGAGCGAGCTGGACCGCGCGTAGTAGTCCTCCACCCCGCCGAAGCCGTGAAGCGGGCCGGTTGCAGCGTCGTCGAACTCCCAGAACGTCTTCGCGGCGAGGGCCCGCTCGAGGTCGATTTTTCTGCCCGCCTCGGGAAACCGCGCGACGAGATCCCGCACCTTCTCCTTCAGCGTCCGGAGAAAGACGGCAACGTAGAAGGGCCCGGTCCCTTTCTCGAGGAACCGCGCCCCGGCGGCGAGGTCGCAAGGGACCGATACCGTGGCAGCGGCGCGGAGGATCCTCTGGCCGGGCTGCTCCGCGAGCCACTTCAAAAGGACGTTGCCGCCGAGCGAGGCGCCGGCGGCCACGAGCGGCATCCCCCGCGCGCGCCGGTGGAGGAGCCTGAGGACGAGGTCGGCGTCCCCCGTCTCGCCGGAGTGATAGAGGCGCGGCCGCCTGTTCGGAAGCATCGTGCCGAGGTCTTCGGGGGGCCTCGCGCACGACCGGAAGTTGAGGACGGTGACGGCGAAGCCCATCTTTCGGGCCACGGCGGCGATTCCCTGGACGTAGACCGAGTAGGAGCTTCCCTCGAGGCCGTGGAGGATCAGAAGACGCCGCGCTCCGTCCCGCACGTCAACGTGGTCGAGAACCAGCTCGTCGCCGTCCGGCGTCGTGAGGATCTCGCGCCGGAAGTTGACGAGCCGCCTCGGCCGCGCGAGGCGCCCCCACATCGACTGCGGATGTGCGCCGGGCAGCCACCAGGCCGGGCGGAACGGCTCCGGTTCGCCGGCCCTCACGGCCGTTCGAGGACGACGAGCCGGTTCTCGATGTCCGACACGAGAAGCTTCTTCTCCGGCAGGAGGACGATCCCGACCGGCTTGTCGAAGACGGGCCGCCCGGGTCCGGCGCTGATCGTCGCCCTGAGAGCCCCGCCCGGCGCAAAGGCGCGCACTTCGTGCTCGAGAGGGACGGTCACCCAGACGGTCCCGTCCGGCTCGACGGCGACGTACGGCTCGGAGAAGACGGCCTGCCGCCAGCCGGGGACGGGAATCGTCCTCAGAAGCTTCCCGTTCCGGTCGAAAGCCAGGAGCCGGGCGTTGCCGTCGTCACAGACCCAGACGACGCCCTTCGCGTC
>JBLMYG010000115.1:0-5240 GCA_050258155.1 Acidithiobacillales bacterium | reverse complement strand
GCCCACACACGATGTCGAGGGACAGCTCAAGAAGATCGACGAGTGCCTGCGGCGGGCGAGGCATTTTGTCGTGTGGTTTCGGTGCGTACACAGGCACGCTGCCTAGAAACGTGAGCATCCTCGCCGCCAGAGGGCTTCTGCGGTCGGCCTTCGAGACGTGGCACTTCGTCTCCGGCGAGATCGGCCCGCACGGCCCGTTTGAGGATGGGACACACATCGACTTTACCGGCAAATCAAGAGAAAGCTTTCCGAGTCCTGTCCGAGTTTTGTCCGAGTTAGGCAGCCGAAAGGCGCCGGAAGGAGGAGAAGGCGGGGCCGCAACTCCCTGCCTTTTCTGTCACTTGCTGTCAGGGCATGTCTGGCGTTGTCTTCGAAAGGGGGCTACGGATCAAAAGGTTGCGGGTTCGACTCCTGCTGGGCGCACCAGTCTTTTCGAGGGTAGAGCGATGGTCGCCTCCGATCCGGTTGGCCCTGCGGCCCAGCCGCGGCCTTTGAGCAAATCCGCTTTGCTATCCTGAGGCCCATCCGGCCGGGACGTCGTCGGGGGGGAGGGCTGTGGATCTCGTCTTCCGGTTGAGCGCCTTCGGCTCCACCTGCCTTCTCTGCGGGCGACTGCTGAATCCCGTCGTGGTGCCGTCCGCGTTCGAGCTGTCGGGCGCCTACGTCCATACGGACCTCCGGCGCGAGGTCACGGGCGCAGAGGGGGCGGCATTGCAGGGTGGCGGCCTCGCCGTCGGCGACGAGGCGAGCGACACCCCGCACGGAGTGGGCATCGAAGGCGCCTTCGTCAAGTCGGCTCCGAAGGGGACGGGAGCCGGAACACCGGCCCTGGAGGTCGCCCTCGGCGTCGTCGGCGGCTTCTCGCACACGGAGGCGGACACACTGGACCCGTCCGGCGCGGTCGTGCTCAACGCGTCCGGCGACGCCCGCTTCGAGACGTTCTGGCTCCGCGCCCGCGCTCCGGTCGCCCTTCGGGGCTCCGCGGAGGCCGCGGTCGAGATTCCGTTCAACCGCTCGCGAGATCTGGTCGTTTACGGTCCGGGGAATCTCTACGAGAGCCCGGAACGACGGAACCTCTACTCCTACACCACGAGCGCGGCGCTGGGGTACCGGTATCGGGGGGACGGCTGGGAGGGTGCCGGGGCCCTCCGGTGGGCGCACGCCTCGACGCAGAACAATACGGGACTCGCCTACGCGAACGGAAGTGGATCCCTCTGGGGCCTCGAGGCCAACTTCATTCGAGGGCTCGGCGCCTTTCGAGGATCGGTGTCCGGAAGCGGGCTCAAGGGAAGCCTCGGCTTCAAGGAGGGCTACGCTCCCGACTTCGTGGAGGTGACTCCCTCCCGGGAATTCGTCCGAGGCTCTGCAAAGATCGAGATCTCGAGACCGACACGGGCGCTCGTCCCCTTCTTCTCGGCCGAATGGGTGGGATCACGAACGCCCTACTGGGACTTCTCGGCCCCGCTCAACACCGAGACGCTCTTTCATGACCTCGGGCTGGCCCAGCAGTTCCACTCGAACGAGCTGTTTCTGGGCCTCGGGATCCAGCTCAAGCTGCGTGAGCTCCTCACCGCGTCCGTCGCGGGCGTTTATCGTTCCGGACGCGAGACCGTGGATCTGCTCCCCACGTCCGCGAATCCCGGGAGTGGTTCCCTTTCGGTCTCGAGGACGGGCTGGGGGTTCACTGTGGGCTTCACGGCGACCGTTCGATGAGTCCCTGCGACGTCCTTTCGCGATGCCGCGAAGGCACGTCGCGCCCAGACGATTCCAGCCCCCGGTCGGGCGGTGCGCTACCGGGGACTCACTTCGTCTTCGCGGGTGGCGCGGCGGCGAGACCTCGCTCTTCCAGGAGCGGCTGGACGATCGGATCGCGTCCACGGAAGGCCCGGAACAGCCCGGCGACGTCGGCGGTCCCCTCGCGTGACAGCAGCATCTCGCGAAAGCGCTGACCGTTGGCGCGCGTCATTCCTCCGTGCTCCTTGAACCAGTAGTAGATGTCGTCGTCCAGAACCTCGCTCCAGAGGTAGGCGTAGTAGCCGGCGGAGTAGGAGAAGCCGGCGCCCCAGATGTGGGCGAAATAGGTCGTGTGATACCGCGGCGGCACTTGCGGGAGGTCGACGTGAAACCGATCGAGCGCCGTCTTCTCGAACGCGTTCACCTGCGGCGGAGGAGCGTCCGCCCCGCGCGTGTGCCACGCCAGGTCGAGCAGCGCGGCCTCGAGGTACTCCGTCGTCGCATAGCCCTCGTTGAACGTCTTCGATTTCTGGATCTTTTCCGCGAGCGTCGGCGGCATCGGTTCGCCGGTCTTGAAGTGGCGCGCGTAGTGGGAGAGAACCGCCGGCTCGAGCGCCCAGTGCTCGTTGAACTGCGAGGGCATCTCGACCCAGTCGCGAGGCGTTTCCCCGAGAGTGGGATATCGGATGTTCGAGAGCATGGCATGGAGGGCGTGCCCGAACTCGTGGAACAGCCCCTTGACGTCGTCGAAGGAGAGGAGAGCCGGTTGGCCGGCGGCCGGCTTGGGGAAGTTGAGCACGTTGACGACGACGGGCTTCGTCCCGAGAAGCGTGCTCTGGTCGACGAAGCTGTCCTGCCACGCGCCACCGCTCTTGTTCGGCCTCTGGAAGTAGTCGCCGTAGTACAGCGCGAGCGACCGGCCGTCGGCCTCGAAGACCTCGAACACGCGAACATCGGGGTTGTAAACGGGCAGGTCCTTTCGCTCCCGGAAGGTCAGACCGTAGAGTTCGTGCGCCGCGAAGAACACGCCGTCCTCGAGGACGCGGTCCAGCGGGAAGTAGGCCCTGACCTGAGCCTCATCCATGTCGAAGTCGGCTTTTCGCACCTTTTCCGAGTAGAACGCCCAGTCGGCTGCTCCGAGCCTGAAGCCTCCTTTCTCCGAATCGATCAGCTCCTGCATGCGCGCGGCCTCACGCCGTGCCCGAGCGGTCGCCGCCGGCACGAGATCGGTCAGGAGCTTGAGGGCGTGATCCGGAGTCTTTGCCATCTGGTCGTCCAGGACGAATGCGGCATGCGTCGGGAACCCGAGAAGCTTCGCGCGCTGCGCACGCAGCTGTGCGAGCCGGACGACGATCGCCCGGGTGTCATCGGGGCCGCCGTGATCGCACCGGGCCTCAGAAGCCTGGAGGACCCGCTGCCTGAGGGCCCGGTCCTTCAGGGAGGAAAGGATCGGCTGCTGGGTGGTGTTCTGGAGGTCGATGACCCACTTGCCCTCGAGACCCCGTTCCTTCGCCGCGCTCGCGGCCGAAGAGAGGTCCCCTTCGCTCAGGCCGGCCAGCTCGGCCTTGTCCGATACGACGACGGAGGAGGCCTTCGTCTCGGCGAGCAAGAGCTGCGTGAACTGCGTCGTCAGCCTCGCCTCTTCCTCGTTGAGAGCCCGGAGCTTCGCCTTGTCGGCCTCGCCGAGCTCGGCGCCGGCGCGCACGAAGGCCCTGTGATAACGCTCGAGGAGGTAGCGGGCTTCCGGATCGAGCCCGAGCGCGTCGCGCTTGTCGTACAGCGCCTTCACGCGCGCCCAGAGTCTCGGATTCAGATAGATGGCATCGCGGTGAGCCGCCAGCTTCGGGGCCTCTTCGGTCCGGATCCTGTCCATCGCCTCGTTGGTGTTCGACTGGACGAGGTTGAAGAAGACCTTCGCCACGCGGGTGAGAAGCTGGCCCGACCGCTCCATCGCCTCGAGGGTGTTGGCGAAGGTCGGGGGCGCCGGGTCGCTCGCGATGGCGTCGATCTCCTCGATCTGCCGCTTCATTCCCTCCTCGATCGCCGGCGCGTAGTCGGTGTCCCTGATCTTGTCGAAGGGCGGTGCCTGGTCCTGAAGCGTGCTCTTCTGGAAGAACGGGTTCGGCGGCGCCGCGACGGCGGGTCCGGCGATCAAGAGTCCCGCGAACGACGCCGAGAGCAGACGCAGCCCGAAACTCATGGTTCCTCCTCCGTGGGTCCGGTTTCCGCTGATCATGTACGGCCCCGGGGGCGCCCCCGCCCCGTGCCCCGGCACGCCATCCCTGACCCGGTGCTCGAAGCCGTCACGCGATTCAAGGCCCTGCCGATCATGACACGCTCTCGGTCCAGGGTCTTCTCCCCGTCCGGCGTCAGGTCCGTGCCTTCGAGGCGTGCTCCCGGCCCGGACACCGGCGGGCGCGTCCGCCCCGCCCTCTTCCTGAGAGCGAGTCTCAGGAAGAGAACGTTCCTGTCCCCGGTTTCGTTTATGCTGCCGGACGAGGAGGTGTCATGTCCAGCCGCGCGGCCCATCGTCCGTCCGTCCACGGCGTCGTCCTCGTCTTCTTCGCGGCGTGTCTCGCCAAGCCGGTCGTCGTCCGGGCCGCAATTCCGCCGAAGGAAACGTCCGCGGGCTACGCCGTCCAGTCGCGTTTCGCCGTCGGCGGCGAGGGGGGGTGGGACTACCTCGTGGCGGACGACGCGGCGAAGCGCCTCTACGTCACGCGCGGAACGCACGTGACGGTCCTGGGCCTCGAATCGGGAAAGCCGGTCGGCGAGATACCGGACACGGCCGGAGTCCATGGCGTCGCCCTTGCGCCGGAGCTGAAGCGCGGCTACACGAGCAACGGCCGCGCCGGGACGGTCACCGTCTTCGACCTCGCGACGCTGAAACGCGAGGCGGAGATCAGGGTGACGGGCGAGAACCCGGACGCCATCCTCTTCGAGCCGGTCACGAAGCGGGTCTTCACCTTCAACGGCGGGAGCGCGAACGCGACCGCGATCAGCGCGCCCTCGGGCGAGGTCGTCGGGACGATCGCCGTCGGGGGAAAACCGGAGTTCGCCGTGTCGGACGCCTCGGGCCGGATCTACGTGAACATCGAGGACAAGGCCGAGATCGCGGTCATCGACGCGAAGAAGCTCGTCGTCGAGAAGCGCTGGCCGGTGGCCGGCTGCAGTAACCCGACCGGCCTCGCGCTCGACGAGAAGAGCAGCCGTCTCGTCGTCGGCTGCGGAAACAGGGTCGCCGCCGTCGTGAGCACGGCGGACGGGAAGCTTCTCGCCGCGGTGCCGACCGGCAGCGGGACGGACGGCGTTGCGTTCGACCCCGGGACGGGCCTCGCGTTCGTCTCGAACGGCGAGGGGACGCTGACGGTCATCCGGGAGACGTCGCCCGGCGCCTTCACGGCCGTCCAGAACGTCGAGACCCGGAGGGGGGCGCGGACGGTGGCCCTCGATCCGAGGACGCACCGCCTCTATCTGCCGACGGCGAAGTTCGGCCCGCCGCCCTC
>JBLMYG010000114.1:0-5913 GCA_050258155.1 Acidithiobacillales bacterium | reverse complement strand
CCGTTCGGGGGGAGCTGGAGAAGACGGGGAGGCTGGAACGGGCCGGCGGGCCGTCGTACCTCGCAGGGCTGGTGGACCGGGTCCCGGACATCGAGAACGTCGAGGCGTACGCCCGCCTGATCCGGGAGGCGTCCCTCCGGCGCGCCCTCATCCAGCAGTCGCGGCGCGCGATCCGCGAGGCGATGGAGGCTCCCGACGCCGAGGTCGTCCTCGAGAACGCCCAGCGCGAGCTGGTCGAGATCGCGAAGGGCTCGATCCGGGGGGGCTTCGTCCAGCTCGCACGAATCGCCGAGAGGAACGAGGAGGAGATCCAGAGGATCCACGGCCGGGGCACGATGCTGACCGGCCTGCCGACGGGCTTCACGCGGCTCAACGCCCTCACACAGGGGTTCCAGAAGAGCGACCTGATCGTCGTGGCGGCCCGCCCCGGCATGGGCAAGAGCGCCTTCGCGCTGAACATCGCGGCCTACCTGACGATCCACCAGACCTACAACGTCGGCTTCTTCTCGCTCGAGATGTCGGCACAGCAGGTCGGCTTCCGGATCCAGTGCTCCGAGGCGCGCGTGAACCTCCAGCGGCTCCGGGAGGGGCGCATCTCGAAGGACGAGAAGAAAGCGCTCTTCTTCACGCTCCAGAAGATCCGGGACGCGAAGCTCTTCATCGACGACACGCCCGCCATCACCCTCCTCGAGATGCGCGCGCGCTCTCTCCAGCTGAAGCAGCGGCACGACCTCGACGCCCTGTTCGTCGACTACCTGCAGATCATGGGAACCCGCGGCCGGGTGGAGAACAGGACGCAGGAGGTCTCGGCGTTCTCGCGGGGCCTGAAGGCCCTCGCGAAGGAGCTGGACGTGCCCGTCATCGCGATCTCGCAGCTCTCGCGCCGGACCGAGCAGCGCGGCGCCGAGAAGGAGCCGGTCCTCTCGGACCTCCGCGAATCGGGCGCCATAGAGCAGGACGCCGACGTCGTCATCTTCCTCTCCCGCCCCGAGTACTACGACAAGGAGACCGACCAGAAGAACGTCTGCGACGTGATGATCGCCAAGCAGCGGAACGGCCCGACGGACCGCTTCACGCTCGGCTGGTCGGGAGAGTACACGCGCTTCTCGGACCTCGCGCAGATCTCCGAAGTCCCCGGCTACTGAGCGTTTCGTGAAGCTCCGGCCCACACGAGCCGTCGTGGACCTCGACGCTCTCGCCTCGAACTACCGGACGCTCGCGCGAGCGGTTCCACAGGGCGTCGCCCTGATGCCTGTCGTGAAGGCCGACGCCTACGGGCACGGCGCGGTTCCCGTCGCGCGGCGGCTGGTCGAAGAAGGAGCCCCCCTTCTCGCGATCGCCGTCGTCGAGGAGGGAGCCGAGCTCCGGCACGGCGGGATCGAGGTCCCGCTCCTCGTCATGGGGTGGATCGGCAGCGACCAGCTCGAGGCGCTCGTCGCGCACCGCCTGACGCCGAACGCCCACTCGCCGGAACAGCTCCGGGAGATCGCGGAGTTCGTGGAGGCCAAGCGCCTGGACCTCCGGCTGCACCTCAAGCTCGATACGGGGATGACGCGGCTGGGGATCCTGCCGGGCCAACTGGCCGAGGTCCTCGCAATCCTTGCGAGGGCGAAAGAAAGGATTCTCTTGGAAGGAGTTTTCCAGAACTTCGCCTCGGCGGACGATGCGACGTCGGGACAGACGGCGGCACAGCAGAAGACCTTCGAAGAGATGCTGGCGGCGATTCGCGCCGCCGGGCACTCCCCTTCGATGATCCACACCGACAACAGCGCGGCGACGCTCGCCTCGCTCGCGACCGGGGGGAATTCTTCAAAAGTGAATAGAGAGGGGGCGGATGCGAGCCTCTCTCGGCACGGCATCGCCGGTTCGGATCGTTCGGCCTTCCCTTCCCCTTCTAAGAAATCTCTCTTCGAGGTTTCCCATATTCGCCCCGGCCTGGCTCTTTACGCTCCCGTGCCCGGTCTCCCCCTATTTGAATCCCTTCTTGACGTCATGACGTTTCTCTCCGCCGTCGACCAGGTGAAACGTGTTCCCGCGGGGACGCGGATCGGGTACGGCGGGACGTTCGTCTGCGCGCGCGAGACGACCGTCGCGCTCGTCCCCGCCGGATATGCGGACGGCGTCCCGCGGTCGCTCTCGGGAAAGGGGAGCGTCCTGATCCACGGCCGGCGCTGCCCCGTCGCGGGGCGCATCTCGATGGACATGACGGCCGTCGACGCGACGGACCTCCCGCAGCCGCCCCGCCGGGGTGACGAGGCGGTCTTCTTCGGACGGGCGCAGGGGACGCGGATCGGCGTCGAGGAGGTCGCGGGGGCGGCGGGCACGGTGCCGTGGGAGCTTCTCTGCGGTGTCGGGCCGCGGGTACCGCGTATCATTCTGAGGAACGCCCGCATCGCCGAGACGCAATCGAAGTTTCTCTGATGCTTCTTCTCGAAGGACTCGGCCGCGCCCTCCTCGGCGTTTTCCAAGCCGTGGGAGGTTTCTTCGTCCTCCTCGGGCAGACGGTTCAGGGCGCGCTGAGGCCGCCCTACGAGCCGCGCTCGGTTGCGCATCAGATTGTCCGGGTCGGGGTCGATTCCGTCCCGGTCGTGCTCCTGACGGCCCTCTTCACCGGCGGAGTCCTTGCCCTCCAGACCTTCAAGGGCTTCTCGCGGTTCCACGCGGAGGGGTACATCGGCTCCGTCGTGGCGGTCGCGATGATCCGGGAGCTGGGACCCGTGCTGACGGCGCTCATGGTCACGGGGCGCTCGGGGAGCGCCATGGCGGCCGAGATCGGGTCGATGCGCGTGACCGAGCAGATCGACGCGCTCGTGGCGCTCGCGACCGATCCGGTCCAGTACCTCTTCGTCCCGCGGGTCCTCGCGGGCATCCTCGTCCTGCCGATGCTGGCGGTCCTCGCCGGCATCACCGGGATGATCGGTGGCTATCTCGTGGCCGTGGCGTATCTCGGCACGAACCCGGTCCGGTACGTGGAGGTCACCTTCCAGTACCTCGACCTCGACGACCTGACGTCAGGCCTCATCAAGGCGTGTGTCTTCGGCCTTCTCCTGACGCTGATCGGCTGCCAGTGCGGCTTCCACACGCGGGGAGGTGCGGAAGGGGTCGGCCGCTCGACGACGAGGGCCGTCGTCGCGGGCTCGCTCGCCATTCTGATTTCGGACTTCTTCCTCACGAAGGTCCTGATGTGATGAGCGCCTCGCCGCCCGTCATCCGCCTCAACGGCCTCTCGAAGAGCTTCGACGGAAAGGCGGTCCTCGACGGGCTCGGCCTGTCGGTGGCCCGCGGCGAATCGCTCGTCATCGTCGGGAAGTCGGGGACGGGGAAGAGCGTCCTTCTCAAGCACGTGATCGGCCTCCTCCGGCCCGACGCGGGGACGGTCGAGATCGAGGGGGAGGACTTCTGGAAGGCGGACCGCGTCCGCCGGAACGGGATCCGCCGGAAGTTCGGAATGGCCTTCCAGGAAGGCGCCCTCTTCGACTCGATGTCGGTCGAGGAGAACATCGCCTTCCCCCTCGTCCGGAACACGAAGATGTCTCCCGCGGAGGTCCGGGCGCGTGTGGCCGAGTGCCTCGACCTCGTCCACCTCTCGGGGCTCGGCTCGAAGAGCCCGGCGGAGCTGTCGGGCGGCATGAGGCGGCGGCTCGGCTTCGCGCGCGCCATCGCCCTCTCCCCCTCGATCCTCCTCTTCGACGAGCCGACGACGGGGCTCGATCCGATCACGACCGACGTCATCGTCGGGGTCATCACGGCGCTCGGGAAGCGGATGGGGCCGACATCCATCACGATCACCCACGACCTGAAGTTCGCCTTCGCCATCGCGGACCGCGTGGCGCTTCTCCACGGGGGAAGAATCCTGGTGTCGCTCCCGCCGAAGGAGTTCGAGGCCTCCTCCGACCCGCACGTGGCGGCCTTCGTCCGGGGCGACGCGAGCCTGGAGGAGCCCGAGGACACCGGCAGCTTTCGCGCTTTGGCCGCGGGACCCGCCGGGCCGACAATAGGGACCACCCCATGAGTACGACCGCCAAGATCGGAGCGTTCTTCCTCGTCGTCCTGGTCGCGGCGGCGGTCCTGATCCTCCGGATCGAGCAGGCTCCGATCGGCGGGGCGGCGCGGAGGCACGTCGTCGAGATCCACTTCGCGGACGTGGCGGGGCTCGACGACAAGTCCGCCGCGCGGATCGCCGGCGTGCGCGTCGGCAAGGTGGACGGCATCCGTCTCCTTCCCGACGGCACGGCGCTGGTCCGGATCGCGCTCGACCCGGACGTCGAGGTGCACCAGGGGGCGACGGGACAGGTCAAGTCGCTGAGCCTTCTCGGCGAGAAGTACGTCGAGATCTCCCCCGGACCGCCCGGTGCTCCGCTCCTGGCGGACGGGGCACGGATCGAAGGGACCACGGTGACCAGCCTGGACGACCTGACCCGGCTGGCCGGGGACATCGGGAACGACGTCAAGGAGCTGACGGGCGCGCTCAGGGGCTCGATCGGAGGGCCTGCCGGCGAGGAGAAGCTGAACCGGATCGTAGACAACCTCGGCCGGCTCGCCGAGTCACTGGCGCAGATGGTCGACGCCAACCGGCGGAACATCGACGCCACTCTCGCGAACCTCCGGGAGTTCTCGGTCGGAATGAACCAGACGCTCGCCCGGCTCGACCGGATCCTCGAGGAGAACCGGGCGAACCTGAAGGGAACGATCTCGAACATGGACGAGCTGTCCACGAAGCTCAAGTCGACGGCGGACAACCTCGACTCCATCACCCGGAAGATCGACGAAGGGAAGGGGACGATCGGCCAGCTCGTCAACAACCCCGAGACGCACAAGAACCTGAACGAGACGCTCAAGTCGGTGAAGGAGGGGGTCGACCAGCTGAACACGGCCCTGACGCAGACGAAGAAGCTGCAGCTGGAGCTCGGCTTCCGGGGCGAGTACGGCACGAGGTTCGGCACCGGGGAGGGCTACTTCACCCTCGACATCATGCCGCACGAAAACCGCTTCTACCGGCTCGAGCTCGTGACGCCGTCGGGCGGGCGGCGGTACGACCAGACGGACACGTACGTCATAACGCCGCCGGGGCAGCCTCCGCAGACCTGGACGGTCGTCAGCACGAAGTACGAGGACAAGCTCGCCATCTCGGCGCAGATGGGCTACCGCTGGACCGACACGATGCTGCGGGCGGGCCTGATCGAGTCGCGCGGAGGGGTCGGCCTCGACCAGTTCCTCTGGAGGGACCGTCTCCGCCTGTCCGCCGAGTTCTGGGACTTCAACCGCCCCGACTTCCGGCCGCAGCTCAAGGCCTACGGTCGGTGGGTGCCGAGGAAGAACTTCTTCCTCGTCGGCGGGGTGGAAGACCTCCTGAACCCGCAGTTCCGCTCCCCCTTCGTAGGGGCCGGCTTCTCCTGGACCGACGAGCGGATCAAGTCGCTCCTCGGATCGGTTACGGTCTTCAAGTAGTGCCGAAGAAGCCCGCCATCGTCTTCACCTGCACGGCCTGCGGGGCGCAGGCTCCCCGCTGGCTCGGCCGGTGTCCGGATTGCGGTGCGTGGAACACGCTCGTCAAGGAGAAGGCGGGGACCGGACGGCCCGGGAAGGGGAGCAGCGGGGGGCCGACGGCCGTCCCGCTGGACGAGGTCGACGCCAGGGAGCGGCCACGGATCCCGACGGGCGTGGCGGACGTGGACCGGGCTCTCGGCGGCGGGCTCGTGCCGGGGTCGGTCGTCCTCCTCGGCGGCGAGCCAGGGATCGGAAAGTCGACGCTCCTCCTGCAGGTGGCCGCCCGCCTTTCGATCCGCCTCGGTCCGGTCCTCTACGTGACGGCGGAGGAGTCGGCCCGGCAGGTGAAGATGCGCGCCGACCGGCTGGGGATCGCGGGGGCCCTCGCGTCGGGACTCTTTCTCCTGCCGGAGACGGAGCTGACGC
>JBLMYG010000113.1:0-15036 GCA_050258155.1 Acidithiobacillales bacterium | reverse complement strand
CGAAGAGGGCGAGGACCTCCGGCGTCCTCCATTTCCCCGCGGCGATGGCGGCCTCCTTCAGCTCGAACTCCCGCACGACGACGAGCCCCGACGCATCCTCGTCCAGACGGAGAAAACACTGGCGCACCGGGCGCTCCAGCCGGTCGAACCGGGCCTCCTCCCGATAGAGCACCGGCGCCCCGTCCGAGAGGCGGCTCTTCGGAACGAGGACGACGACGGCCCTGAGACGCGGAACATCGGCGTCGAGCGTCGCCTGGTCCACCGTGTCGAACGTCCCGGCGAGCCAGCCGGCGACTTCCTCCGCCGAGGCGGGCGCCTGCGAGGCCGCCGGAAGCGCGGCAGTGAGAGCGGTGACGAGGGCCGCGGCGTGGGAGAGAGCGGCGCGCGTCACGCCCCCTCGACCAGCGCCGCCCGCTTCTCGGAGACGCGGCGCAGGGAGTGGTCGAGGACCTTCTTCCGGAGGCGGACGGACCCCGGCGTCACCTCGACCAGCTCGTCCTCGTCGATCCACTCGATGGCCGCCTCGAGCGGCATCGGCCGGGGCGGCGTCAGCCGGATTGCCAGATCGGACGTGGAGGCGCGCATGTTCGTCAGGTGCTTCTTCACGCACGGGTTCACGATCATGTCGTTCTCGCGAGAGTTCTCGCCGCAGATCATTCCGCCGTAGACGGCCACGCCCGGATCGAGGAAGAGGACCGATCGTTCCTGAAGTCGCTCGAGCGCGTGGGCCGTCGTCTCCCCCGCCTCCTTGCAGACGAGCGCCCCCGTCCGCCGCACCGCGAGGTCCCCCTTCCACGACTCGTAGCCGGAGAAGACGTGGTAGAGAAGTCCCTCGCCCTTCGTGTCGCTCAGGAACTCCGTCCGGTAGCCGAAGAGGCCGCGCGTCGGGATCCTGAAGTCGATCCGGACGCGCCCCGAGCCATGGTTCGTCAGGTTCACCATCTCGGCCTTCCGGCGGCCGAGCTTCTCGATGACCGTCCCCGTCGCCTCGTCGGGGACGTCCACGACCAGCTCCTCCACCGGCTCCGACGGGACGCCCTCCACCTCCTTCAAGATGACCTGCGGGCGCGAGAGGGCGAACTCGAACCCCTCCCGGCGCATCGTCTCGACGAGGATCGCGAGGTGAAGCTCGCCCCGTCCCGAGACCTCGAAGGCGTCGGGGCTGTCGGTCTCTTCGACCTTCAGCGCCACATTTGTCCTCAGCTCACGGACGAGCCGGTCGAATATGTTCCGCGAGGTGACGTACTTCCCCTCGCGGCCGGCGAAGGGCGAGTCGTTCACTCGAAAAGTCATGGAGACGGTCGGCTCGTCGACCTCCCTGTGCGGCAGCGGGACGGGGCTCTCCACGTCCGCAATCGTCTCGCCGATCGTCACGTCGTCGAGGCCTGCGATGACGACGATCTCCCCCGCCGGGGCCGCGCCCGCGTCCACCCGGCCGAGTCCCTCGAACGTCATCAGCTTCGTCACCTTGCCTGAAGCGAGCGAGCCGTCGCGGCGGCAGACGGCCAGCGGCTGGCCCGCCCGGATCGTCCCGTTTCGGATCCGGCCGATGGCGAGGCGCCCGAGATAATTGTCGTAGTCGATCGAGGCGACGAGGAGCTGGAGCGGGGCCTCGGGGTCCCCCCGCGGCTCCGGCACCTCCACGAGAATCGCGTCGAGGAGCGGCCGGACGTCGGTCTCCGTGTGGTCCACCTCGCGCCGGGCGAAGCCATGCTTGGCGGAGGTGTAGACGATCGGAAAGTCGAGCTGCTCGTCCGTGGCGCCGAGGTCGAGCATCAGGTCGAAGACCTGGTCGATGACCACGTGCGGCCGGGCGTCGGAGCGATCGATCTTGTTGACGACGACGATCGGCTTGAGGCCCAGCTCGAGCGCCTTGCGGAGGACGAAGCGCGTCTGCGGCATCGTCCCCTCGGCCGCGTCCACGACGAGAAGGACCGCGTCCACCATGTTCAGGACCCGCTCCACCTCGCCACCGAAATCACTGTGCCCCGGCGTGTCGACGATGTTCACCTTCGTGCCGTGGTAGTGGATCGAGGTGTTCTTCGCGAGGATCGTGATCCCCCGCTCCCGCTCGAGGTCGTTCGAATCCATCACCCGCTCGGCCACGGCCTCGTTCGCGCGAAACGTCCCCGACTGCTTCAGGAGGCAGTCGACCAGCGTGGTCTTTCCGTGGTCGACGTGCGCGATGATGGCGATGTTCCGGAGGCCCCCCATGAGGCGCGCAGAGTAGCAGAGCGGTAGCAGCGGGTTTTACGCCGTGGCCACGACCTCCACCCGCGTGCGGTGGCCCGACGCGCGCGCCAGCTTCGCATCCGTGGTCAGAAGAGGGGCCTCGAGGGCCTCCGCGAGGGCGAGGTACGCCGCGTCGTAAGCGGTCACGTTCTTCCGGAGCGCCCAGATTCGTGGCAGAAGGACGTCATGCGGATAGCGCGCCATGTCCAGATCGGAGAAGTCGGCGAGCGCCTGCTCCGCCCGGGAATGCGAGAGCGTTCGCGAGGCCTCCCGGCGCCGGAGGACCTGCGCCACCTCGAGGTCGATCAGGTGCGGCGCATGGAGGGTCTCGTCCGCGGGCGCGATCCGCCTCGCCACCTTCAGCCCGATTGGCGTCCGAAGCAGGAACTCCAAAACCGCCGAAGCGTCGAGAACGATCAACGTCCGTCCCGCTCGGCACGGACGAGATCGGTGGCGCTCGGACCGCCCGGGACCGGGACGCGGCGGGCGACTCTTCGGAGAAGCTCCTCGCGTGTCGGGCGCTCCAGCGTTCGCTTCATTTCGAGGAGAAGAAAATCGGAAAGCGAGAGGCCGGCCAGCGCGGCCCGGGCCTTCAGCTCGCGGTGAACGGCGTCCGGGACGTTTCGGATCTGGACCATGGTTGACATGTTCTTAACATAGTTTCATGTAACTCACATGTCAAGACTTCGGGATCCACGTGCCCCCTACTTCTTCTTCAGGCTGCTCGTCCGCCAGGCCACGAAGTCCTTTCCGGGGAGCGCGATCTCGATGTTGGAATCGAGGCCGCCGTCGGCCCGCGGCGTGAGGAGAATCCGCGACCGGGCACCGGCCTCGTAGTTGCCGAGCGCGGCGGCGGTCATCCGGATCGCCCCGCCGGGGAGAAACTCCACGTCGAACGTGCCGAAGACGCCGGTCGAGAAAAAGTACGTCGCGACGTACGTCCGTTTCGCACGGTCGTACGCCACGTAGCCGATCTCCTCCTCCGACTCCTCGGGCTTCCCGTCTCCGGCCGGAAAGAGGGCGCTCGCACGCTCGACGAGAAACGTGCCGTCCAGCTCCATCGCGAACCGGGTAATCCGCCCGCCGATCCGCTCTCCGGACGTGGCCGTTCCCGACCAGGCGCCGAGCAGGAAGGCGAATTCCGTGAAGGGACTCCACGCAGGACCTGTCGGCGTCGGAGCCTGCGCGGCCGCCTGAGCGGTCGCCCAGGCTGCCAGCACGACACCCAGCGCGACCCGCCTCACTGTTTCGCCGCCTCCCTATTGAAAATTATAGACTTAGCCGCCGACTGCCCGACCCGGGCATCGGTACATCGGGAACCGGACCTCACGCCGTTTCGTTCTTCCTAGACGGACGATGCCGCCTTCGCTTCATCCAGACGCCGACCTCGTCGCCCGCTGCGGGCGGGGAGACGAAGGGGCGTGGTCGGACCTCGTCGAACGGTATGGCCGAAAGGTTTACGGCATCGCGTGGCACTTCACCTACGACCGCTCCGAGGCCGAGGAGCTGACGCAGGAGTGCTTCCTGAAGCTCTGGGAGAACCTGGACCGGTACGAGCCATCCGAGGCTTCGCTTCTGGCCTGGATCGCCGCCCTCTCGCGGAATCTCTGCATCGACCACTACCGGAAGCGCCGCCGCGAGAAGGGTTTCCGGTTCCTCTCCGAAGAGGCGGTGACCTCGCTCCTTCCCGCCGGCGACGATCCCCAGGCCGACGCCGTCCGGCGGGAGCGGGTGCGCTTTCTCCTCGAGGCGCTGGCGGACCTGCCGGACGAGCTGGCCGAGGTCGTCATGCTGCGCGACCTCGACGGCCTCGACTACCGCGAGATCGGCGACTTCCTGAAGCTCCCCGACGGGACGGTCAAGTCGCGGCTGAATCGCGCACGGATCGAGCTGGCCCGCGCCATTCGCCACCGGATCGGCCAGAACGGCGGCGGGGAGCAGGGCTCGCTCTTCGCGTCGGCATCGGGGAAGGTCTCGTGAGCGCGAACGATCGGGGCGCCTGCCGGGCCTTCGAGGTGACGCTTCTCCGCCGGCTGGACGAAAGCGGGCCCGACGCCCCCCTGCCGCACGACAGCGGACACGCCGCGGAGTGCGCCGATTGCCGGGAGCTGGTGGCGATCCTGAACGGGGCCGGCGAGACGCTCCGCTCGCTGGCGCGGCCGCGCCCTTCGCTTCGCTTCCTCAGGTCGCTCGCCGCCCCGCCGGTGGACTTCGCCCTGCGGCGCGAGAGCGCCGCCATCCTCGACCTGCTCTCTCCCGGCGGCCTCGCGCTTCCCGAGCCGTCGACGGAGCTGTTGGGCCGGCTTCGCTTCCTTCCGACGCGGGCTGCGTCCCGAGCGCAGCCGGGCGCACCGGCCGCCGCCGGCTGGAAGCGCCTCCTCTCAGACTGGCGCGTCACGGTCGCGCTGGCCTACGCCGCGGCGCTCCTGATCGTCGCGCTCCTCGGAGTCGATCCGATGTCGGCGGCGCGCGACGCGACCTCCGGCCTCACCAGCGCCGGCGAGCGCGCCGTGGCCGAAGCGAAGCAGACGGCCCTCGCAGGGCTCGACGCCGCCGCGAGGACCCAGGCCGAAAAGCCGCTCATGGAGCGGCTCGACTACCGCATCTACCGCACGATCGCCGAAGGCGAGGCGCGCGCCGTGGCCTACGCCCAGATAGCCTTCGATCGAGTGTTCGGCACCCGGAGCGTGGAAACGGCCAAGAAGACGGCCCCGCCCGCCTCCGGCGGGGCCGATAACGGGGACCGCCGTCCCCTTCCGACGCCGGAACCGGACGAGCGGGTCTTGCGTTCCTGACGATGACGACGACGAGGGCCGGGCCCGTCCCGGCCGCGAAAAGGTGGAATGAGATGAGCGACGTCAGCCCGAACCTCAACCAGGCTTCCCCGAACCCGCCTCCCGCGTGGCCGGCGCCGCCGGCGGTACCGCCGCCGGCCCAGCCGGCCCCTCCGGTGGCTTACCTGCCGGCCCCGATCGCGGTGACGACGAAACGGAAGGATCCGGCTGCGGCAGGTCTGCTGTCGTTCTTTCCCGGGCTCGGCCACATCTATCTCGGGCTCTACCAGAGGGGATTCGCCTTCTTCGCGGTCTTCGTGGTGACGATCGCCATCGCGAACCGGACGAATACCGGGCCGCTCTTCCCGATGTTCTGGTGGTTCTTCGTCCTGATCGACGCTGTGAGGCAGGCCAAGGCGATCAACCTGACGGGTGCACCCGAGTCGAACCTCCTGCCGAGCGAGAAGCCGATGAACTTCAGCGCGAGCCTCACGTTCGGCATCTTTCTCGTTCTCGTCGGCGCGTTCTTCCTTCTGGAGCGCTACGTCCGGATAGATCTTTCCTTCCTCTGGGACCTCTGGCCCGTCCTCCTCATCGCCTTCGGTGCCTGGCAGATCTTTCTGTTCTGGAAGTCGCGCCAGTCGAAGGAGCCAAAGGAGCCAAAGCTCGGCGCCTGAGCCTCAGGATGCGGGGCTGAGCCGGATCCGCGCGACGACGACACCGAGCCTCCGCCCGTCGTCGTTCACTCCTTCCTCCTTCGGCACCCACGTCTTCGAGAGGAGCCGGATCCGGCGGATCGCCGGCTGGTCCGGAAGGAGGCGGAATCTCCAGACGCCGTTCCCGACACCGATTCGCGGAAGCGGAACGCCGTTGACGAGGACGTGGAGGTCGGGCCTGTCGGGCGGGCCGGGCGGAACGGCGGCCAGCTCGACCGCGAGCTCCGCGTCTCCCGGCTTCGGCTCCCAGAGCAGGTTCGCGAGGAGCCCGTCGCCGATCGTCCAGCCGTCCGGCGTGAAACCCGAGCGCCAGGCGCATTCCCGCGGCTCGAGAGGACCGGAGACTCGTTGAGGCTCCGGGCCAAATCCTACGGCCTCGTCGACGGCCGCCACGGTCGCGACCCCGAGGAGGTCGGCTGCGATCGGGGGCGCCGATGCGCCGCCGAACGTGGAAGGATCGGAGGCGGGCGACCGGAGATAGAGCATCTCCAGCCGCTCCGGCGCCGCCGAGAGGTCGCAGACAATCGCCAGAGGTTCCCGGCGGACGACGGGAAGCTCGACTTCGTCCAGCACCACGCGAAGGGCGCGCCCCGCCGGACTCGCGGACGGCGGGAGGGCGCCGGAGAAAGCGATCCTGAGGAACCGGTCCTTCTCGCCCCGGTCGTAGTCGAGCCGGATCGATGCCCGGCCCATCGTCCAGCCGTCGGGAGTGATTCCGGTGAGGTGCTGCGGCGCTTCGGTCACCGGAAGGCGAAGCGCGCGCTCGCCGAGGTCGAGGACGAAGGCGTCCGGCTGGTCCGCGAGGCGCCGCCGGGTGAGGGAGAGCTCGGCGGCGTTCCTGTGAAAGTCCCTGTTGTACGCACGAAGGGCCCAGCGGCTTTTCGAGAGCGGGTAGCGATACCGGATGTCGGCGTCGGAGAGGAGCAGGAGGTTCGAGCCGTCCCCGCGGTCCCCGTAGGCGAGATACCTGACCCCCTGCTCCAGCAGATAGCGGGCGACGGGCTCGGCGCCGCGGAAGTACGGCATTCCCGGGGGGGGGCTCGAAAAACCCGGGATCGGGAAGAGAAGGAGCCTGTGAGCCGCGGGGTCGAGATAGACCGGATGCGGCATCCGCGTCAGGACGGCGGCGCCCGCGGGGACGCCGGCCAGAAGCGACGCGGAGCGCGCGGCGAGATCCGCGTCGACGAGGGGACGCCCCGAGACGCCCGAGGCAACGTCGGAAACGGCCTGCCGATATCCGCCGAGCGTGAGCGGAGCGTCGTTCGCGACGACGGCCGCGGCGGCCAGAAGCGCACCGGCCGCGGCGAGGCGGCCGGGAGTGCCGCGTCCGTCGCCCTCCTGCGACAGGCAGGCCGCGAGGAGGAGCGGCAGCGCGGCGGCGAAAGCCGGAAAGCCGTAGCGCCAGAGGCTTCGATCGAGGTACGGGTCTCCCGCGAAGCGGAGAACGGCGGGAAGGACGAGGGTCGCGAGGCCGAGGGCGACGGGGGCCGTTCGCCGGCGGGCGATCCACGCCAGGACGCCCAGCGCGCCGGCAGACGCGAACGGCGCGAGGCTCTTGGCGAGGAGTAGAGCTCGGCCGGCGACGGGCGCGAGCGCCTCTGCCGGGATCCCCGGGATCCGGGTCCACGGGATCGTTCCCTGGAATCCGCGCCCGAGGAGCGGGAAGAGGAACGTCCCGGACGAGAGCTTCACGGAGATCATCCACGGCAGGAGGAAGAGCGCGCCGAGGAGCCCTGCCGTGAGGCCGTCGAGAAGGCGCGCCGTGCCCCGTCCCGTCGCGACGGCGAGGAGGGCGTCGAAGCCGAGGAAGAGGACGACGGCCGGAAGGAACGTCGTCTTGATGGCGACGAGCGCCGCGATGACGAGGCCGGCAGGGACGGCACGGAGGAGGCGCGGCGCACCGGCAAACGGCTCTTCCTCGACGAGGCGGAACGCGCCCGCGAGCAGGGCCACCCCGGTGAAGAGCGCCGTCGTGTTCCCGCGCGCCGCGGCCGACGGAAGGAGGAGGAGGAGCAGGAGGGGAAGGGCGGCGGCTCCCCGCGAGAGGCCGGCTCTCCGCGCCGCGCCCCAAACGACCGCCAGCGACAGGAGAAGCCCGGCGCCGGCGTCGAGAAGATGCGTCGTCCGCGGCGGGAAAAGAACGGCGACCGTCGCCTGAAGGAGAGACTGACCTCCGAGGACGATCAGCCGGCGCGCGTCGAACGGGTCGGCCCCCAGCCCGCCGATCTCCAACATCTTCCGGGGGAAGACGAGATACGACTGCTCGTCGTCGTGGGGGTCGAAGTCACGGTACTCCGATCCGGTGAAGATCTTCCCGTCGACGGAGCCGGCAAAGAGAACAGCGGAGAAAACAGCTACGAGGACGAGCACGACGAGACCGAGGAAGCGTGCCCAGCCTGCCAAGGCCTCGGCATGAGCCGGCCGCGTCTCTTTCCTTTTCTTTCCAAGAAGATCTACGACGAAACCCCACACACCGCCGGCAACCCAGAGGAGCACTGCGGGACGGGAGATCCACGAGAAGAGATTCGCCACGCCGCCCACGGCGACGGTCAGAGCGAGGCCCAGCGCTCCCCTCAGCCCCGCGTCGAGCTCCCGTCCGCGCGCGACGATCCGGACGAGCGCGCCGCCCCACCCGACGAACGAAAGGACCAGCACGAGACCCCAGCCGAGCGCCGAGATCAGATAGGCCGGCGTCGCCGACGAGAAGGCCGACGGCACCCGTCAGTCCCCGAACGACGTGACCAGGACGACCGTCTTCTTCGTGATCTTCCCGTCGCGGGGATCGATGAGGTGATCCTCGATGGCGATCGAAAGCCGCTCGGCTTCGCGGGTCCACCGCGCCGACCGCCCCTGCTGTCCCGCCGCGTCGCGCACCTGCTCGGGGGTCGCCTTGATGGCGCCGGAGCGGATCCCCTCTTCGAGATCGGCGGCGAGGTCGCGGACGCCGAAGAGGAACTCGGCGCCCTTGACCGTCTTCTCATAGAAGGCCGCCACCTCGTCGATCGGAAGCGCCGTCGTCATGACGGCCACCTTCATGAGCGCCAGCTTCCCGCGAATCACCGCCTTCTCCTTCTTCGAGAGCCTTCCGTCGGCGTCGAGGCGCGCCAGTGCCTGCTGGCGCTCGGCGTCCGCCTGCTCCTGACGCAGACGCGTCAGCCCGGCGTCGACCGCCCCTTCCGGCGGGAGCGGCACGCCCGGGATGGGCGACGGGACGACGGCCAGCGAGAGGGGCGTGGGTGTCGGCGCGGCGCCGAGTGGCCAGGGAAACAGCAGAACGACGAGGGCGGCGGTGAGCACGCCGCGATTCTAAGGTCAGCTCCCCTGGCGCGGCTTGACGACGATCTCCTCCGGCTCCCCTTTCACGTAGCGGAGCGAGCATTCGGCGAACCCCTCGCACCGGATGCAGATGCCGTCCTTGTCCCCCTTGAAGTCGACCGGCTTGCAGATGTTCACGCCCGGGACGACGTGCCGGGCGATCTCCGCCTCGGCGTCCCGGAGCTTCGAAGGAAGCTCGCCTCCGGCGCGGACGGCCTGGCGCAGCGCCTCGACGCGAGGGAAGAGGTCGCGGTTGCGGCGCTCGAGGGCGGCGTCCTCGCGGACGGCGCCCGCCGACTTCAGGGCGGCCAGGGTGTCGCGTCGCGCCTTCTTGGCCTTCTCGAGACCCCGGTGCCGGAGCCAGAACCAGAGGAAGCCGGCCGAAGCGCCGCAGACGTTCGCGATGCCCGCCCCCGCCTTTCCCGCGAAGACCGCGCCGGTGAAGCTCCAGGCGAGAAGCGCCGCACCGAGCCACGCCAGCCACTTGACCTTCACCGGGACCACGAAGAAGACGAGGAACTGCGTCTCGGGGAAGAGAAACGCGTAGGCGAAGAGCATCGAGACGCCGGTGATCTGCCACCCGCTCAAGAGGACGCCACCCGTGAGCCAGGCCGAGAGCGATCCCCCCAGCGTGGCGACGAGCCAGAAGGCGGTGAACTCCGCGGTTCCCCATTCCGTCTCGAGAGCCATCCCGAGGATGTAGAGCATCAGCGTCCCGAAGAAGAGCCCGAGCGCCCCGGAGTTCAGAAACTGGTACGTCACGAACGTCCACGGCATCTCGAGCGCCGTGGACGGCTGGAACGCGAAGAGCTGGTAGGCCCGCTCCCGGTTCATCTGGATCAGGAAGAAGAAGATGAAGTTCATCGCGCAGAGCGGAACGGTCAGCCCCAGCCGGGGCGAGAAGAGGTCGCGGCCCGAGTTCACGGCCGCCGCCCGAATCGCTTGAGAAGCTCGGAGTGATCGAGCGTCAGGAGGATCGGCCGGCCGTGCGGACAGGTCCACGGGTCCCGGCACCGCACGAGGTCCGACAGGAGCTTTGACGCCTCGGAAGGGGCGAGCCGCGTGTGGACGGTCACTGCGCCGCGGCACGCGAGCGAGGCCGCCAGCGCCTCGCGCCTCTTCGCGAGGCCCGCATCCCCCTCCTCCGGCAGCTCCGCCAGCCGGGAGAGGAACTCGTGAAGAAACGGGACGATGGCCCCGGGCGGCGTGTCGGCCGGCGCCGCCGACACGACGATGCTCGGCCCAGGGCGTTCCGAGATCAGGAAGCCCGCGGAGGCGAGAAGCCCGTCGGCGCCCGACAGGACCACGGACTCCTCCGGCGTGGCCTCGAAGGTGACGGGGAGGAGGAGGCTCTGCGACAGGGCCGAGGACGATTCGAGCCCTTCCAGAATCCGCTCGTACCGGACCCGCTCGTGTGCCACGTGCTGGTCGATGAGAACGAGTCCTCGCTCCGCCTCGGCCACGAGGAACGAGTCGTCGTACTGCCCGAGGAGGCGGAGCGGGCCGAGGGGCGAGTCGGCGGCCGCCGGAGCTTCGAACGCCGAGCGCGACACGCCGGCAGCCTCCGGCGTGACCAGCAGATCGCCCCACGCCGCGATCGTCTCGGCCACCTTCGCTTCCGTCGGAGCGAAGGGTTCCGCGCGGCGGAGCGTCCAGGAGGGGAGGGGGGTCGCCCCCTTCGCGCCGCCGAGCGCCGCCAGGAGCCCGCGGTGGACGAGAGAATGAACCGTGCCCGGCTCCCGGAACCGGACCTCCAGCTTCTGCGGGTGGACGTTCACGTCGCACTCCCCGGGCGCGCACGAGATGAAGAGGGCGAAGGCGGGGTGGCGGCCGGTGCGGAGCACCTCCTCTGCGGCCAGCCGGGCCGCGTGCGAAGCCGTCGCGTCCTTCACGGCGCGCCCGTTCACGAAGAGCCATTGCCAGGTTCTCGACGGAAAGGTCGTCTCGGGGGGCGTGACGGCGCCGGAGAGGCTCATGCTTCGGAGCAAGCACGAAACCCGGACGAGCGGTCCCTCGAAGGACCCGCCAAGGACGTCCCGCAGCCGCGCCACGGCATCCGGCACGGCGCGGAGATCGAGAAGGAGCCGCTCTCCCGCCCGAAGGGTGAAGGACACCTCCGGACGCGCCAGGGCCTGAGCCGTGAAGGTCTTCACCACGGCCCGAAGCTCGGCGTCGGCGCTCTTCAGGAACTTCCGCCGCGCCGGGACGCTGGCGAAGAGGCCCTCGACGACGACGCGGGTCCCTTTCGGATGGCGTGCGGGCCGGACCGCGGGGGCTGCACCGCCCGCGGCCACGACCTCGGTCCCGAGCCCGGATCCGTCGGGCGAGGTGGTGAGGGTCAGGCGCGAGACCGACGCGATCGACGGAAGAGCCTCGCCACGGAAGCCGAGCGTCCCGATTCTGGCCAGGTCGCTGGCCGTCGCGATCTTCGACGTCGCGTGCCGCTCGAGGGCGAGGCGGGCGTCTTCGGGGCCCATTCCCGTCCCATCGTCAGACGCCTCGATCCGCGAGACCCCGCCCCCTTCGACGTCGACCGTGATGCGTGTCGCTCCCGCGTCGAGGGAGTTCTCCACCAGCTCTTTCACGACCGAGGCCGGACGCTCGATGACTTCGCCGGCGGCGATCTGGTTGACGAGGATGTCGGGGAGAACGCGGACGGCCGGCACCCGGCGATGTTACCGGACCGGCCGTCTCGATCGGGGCCTACACTCTCGATCGTATCCAGCCGAAGCGAGTATGGCTTCGTCCCCAGGCCATCTCTTCCACCTCGCTCCTCGCCTTCTCGAATCGGTCTTGCTCGAGGAGACTCGCGGCCTGCACGGGTTCGGGATAGCCGGGACCACGAAGCACGTCGTCCATTCTGCCGCCGGGCTGTAGCTCCGGCGCCGTCACATAGTTCGGCAGATCGCCGTCGACATAGCGCGGGGTCGCCGGCGCCAGGCCGTAGAGCCGCGCCGAGTTCAGGCCCAGGATCTGCCGCTTCGCGCCTTCGGTGAGCTGCGGATAGTCCCAGCGGTCGCGGATCTCATCGGGAATCCTCGAGCGCCAGAGCGCCTCGATCTGCCACTGCGGGCCGCCATACCAGAGCGAGTCAGAGCCGAAAACGATGTTGTCCTGGCCCATGTAGTAGAGAAGCTGCCCGATGAGATGCGCCCACACCGTGGGGAACGTCACGATCATCGAGGCCATGGTCGTCCCCAGCTCCGCGTAGAGATTGCGAAGCCGGCGCGTGCTCGAAGGCGACATGGACGTCGGCTCCGCGCCCGCGACGTACTTGCCGGCTGCGATCTGCGCGAACTGACTGGACCAGCGAATGTTCGGAACGGCGTGCCCGTCGCTGTCCGTCAGGAGCGTCGGCACCATCGCCCCGGGAAGGTTCTCGATGTCCTGGAGGGCCTGGAGCACCCAGAAGGACGGCCTGATGCAGGAGTGATACATGATCCAGTTGAACTGCGGCCAGTCGGTCGCCGCCTTCACGAGGTCGTCGGGGTTTCCGAAATCGGGCAGGTTGTTCGCGCCGCCGGGTTGTGTCTGATTGGCCGAGAGGCCCTTGTGAATGCAGATGTTGAAGAACCCGGGGTGCTTCCTGAGCTGGTCCCTGTTCCGGGCAATGACCGCATACGTCGGATAGGCGATCACCTCGTCGTCGAGTCGCCACCGCATGAACGCCGCGCCGGGATAGGCGCTGGCGGCGAACGCCACGTTGTAACCCTTCCACGAGTCGGGCTGCATGTTCTCGATCTGCCATTGCGTGTAGTCGCCGAACATGGGGTCGTCGAGATTGCCGGGCCCCGGGTAGATCTGCGCGTGCGCGAGGGCGCGCGGCGCGCCGGCGACCTGATTGATGTAATCCCTGCATTGCGCGGTCTGCCAGCCCGTGAGAATTTCGCTCACCAGACTGTCGTGGATGTTCGTGGCCGGACCGGGGACGCCGCCGCCGGGCGGGGTGAAGAGCGCGATGTTGGCGTTGCTGATGATCGAGACGCTCGTCTGCGACTGGAGATACATCCGGTTGATGTACTGACCGAGGTGGAATTCTCCGAGCACGGTCGTCGGGGGACCGGGATTCGGCGGAAAGTCGGGGTGGAGCTGCGCCGGGTTCCACGGCGTCCACGCGCCTCCGAGCTCGTCCACGCCCGCGGGGTTGCCGCCCGTGCCGTTGAACGGGTTCGCCAAATAGCCTGCACCGGTGGAGACCGGGCCGGGGCCCTGCGCCAGCGCTCGCAACCCATTGGGGCTGTTGGTGCTCGAGCGGACGATGTGCGTCTGGTCGTCGAAAACGAACAGGTTCTTGGGTGGCGCGTTTTCCGCGTAGGCTGCGCGCTCGAACATCTCCTCCTTGCTCACCTTGAAGAAGGTCTTGCCGAAGACTTCGTTCATGGCGAGGAAGGACGCCGCCATACCGCCCGTCCCCTCGAGGAACTTCCGGCGGCTGATGCCGAGTTTCTTCGCGGCGGACTCGGCGAGCTCCCTGACCCGATATTCGACCTGCCTCTGCTTCTCGGTCTGCGGGTGGGGCATGTATTCCCCGTTCGAGACCATCCGTGTCGGAACCGGAGATCGAAACGGCTCGTTCTCCGCCGGAGCGCACCGGTCCAGCTGTTCGTCGCTCAGCCAGGCGTCTTCTTCGCGTGAACCCGGAACTCTCTCTTTGGTCGACATCGTCCTCTCCTCCCGAATGCTCTGGTGTCTTGTTGCTTAAGCGGACACTTCCCCCGTCGAGAATTCATTCAAACGGTTTCATTGATCTGCGACGCACAAGGTTTCTTCTGAGCCAGCACGTGGTCCACGACGTCCCTCGGCCGCCCCACGAGACCGTTCATCCCGCCCCGCCCATCGGGTCGCGTCGACGGACACTCGCCGCCCCGAAAACAGATGCGGACACACCCCCTCCGCCGTGATGACCCCCCGCTTCGAGCACCACCGCCGCCTCAGCCCTTACCGCGCGAGCCGGCACCAATCAACGTCGGCAAGACAAACTTATGCCGTGACGCGGATTTGTCAAGGAGAACCTGAGACTCAGTCTGATCGATCGCCGAGAGCTCAGCCGGCTTGGCGGTGTCTGGAGCGCGTTCATGCCGGTCGTCTCCCGCAATCGGAGGCACGCCCCGGCACGTCGACCGCGCGATGTGAAAGACAAGGGCCGGGAGGGGGAGCGCCCCTCCCGGCCCGCGGTCGCCGCGGATCGGCGGGAATCAGTCGCCCGACCGGTACGGGCAGTTGGGATTGGGGCCCGAGCCGTCCATCGGCCCCATTCCCCGGTGCATTCCGCGCCCGCCCATCGGCCCGGCGAAGAGCGGTGAGCCATCGGCGGCGCGGAGCTTCAGGACGTCGCCCGTCCGGACGTTCTGGATCTCGGCGACGGCGTTGCCTTTCGGGCACGACGCGCAGGCCCAGAGGACGAGGTGAAGCCGGTCACCCGGGGCCGGAGAGAACTTCTGAGCGACGAGGTAGCGGTAAGAGCCGAGGACGTACGACTCCTCTTTTCCGCCCACGTTCAGGACGAGCGTCGGGTGTCCCTGTCCCGGTCCGCCCGTGAACCTCACGACGTCGCCGGTGACGTTCGTGACGTTCGAAGGATCGATCTGCGGGCCGGCGCCCTTCCCGCCCGGACCGCGCTGGCCGAGGGCCGGAAGAGCGATCAGGCCGGCGAGGGCGACAAGGGAGATGAGAGTCTGTTTCATGGCTGCCTCCTTCACACCCCTGCCTCTCGCAGGCTCCGGGCCAGAGCTCCGGCCTTCGAAAAAGTCGTGCGGCGTCAATGCCATGGATAACCGCGGCGCAGTTTCGAGCACGCGCCCGGCTGCATTTCCTGCAGTGGCGCCCGCAGGCCCTGCAGTCAGGTGAGGCCCCAGCGGCGGAGGCGGTAGTAGAGCGTCCTGACGGAGATCCCAAGAAGCTTTGCCGCCGCTTCGCGGTTTCCGCCGCTCCGGCGCAGCGCCTCGAGCACGGCTTCTCTCTCGCGCGTCTCCTCGTCGAGCGGGAGCGATTGCGGCCCC